>JAJXZV010000095.1 GCA_021779875.1 Pseudomonadota bacterium | reverse complement strand
GATCTATGGGGTCGCCTATCTCGCCGCCGGGGCCGGCCGGCACCCGACCGTCGTGCTCTGCCATGGTTGGCCGGGGAACGAGAAGAATCTCGACCTGGCCCAGGCGATCCGGCGCGATGGCTGGAACGTCGTCACCTTCAATTACCGCGGTTCGTGGGGCAGCCCCGGCGTATTTTCCTTCGCCCAGAATCCGGAGGACGCCAAGGCCGTGCTGGCCTTCATCCGCCGTCCGGAAAATGCCGAGCGGCTGGGCGTCGACACCGCCAAGCTGGTCCTGATGGGACACAGCATGGGTGGTTGGGTGACCGTCGAGGTCGCGGGTGAGGACCGTGACCTGCGCGGTGCCGTCCTCATTTCGGCGGCCAACATGGGCCGGGAAGGCATGAAGCCCTACCAGGAACTGTACGATCTGTCGGCCGATAACGCCGAGACGCTGGCCGGCGTCACCGCGCAGAGCATGGCGGCCGAACTGGCCGCTCACAAGGACGACTACGATTTCGAGAAGAAAGCCCCCGGCCTCGTCGACAAGCCGCTGCTGATTCTCACGGCCGACGACGGCCTCGCGCCGCACGTGCAGGACTTGGCGGCCGCTATCCGCAAGGCCGGCGGAACGCAGGTGACCATGATCCATGCGGCGACGGACCACGCCTGGTCCGATCGCCGCGTCGAACTGGAGAGCCGTGTCATCGACTGGTTGAACCGCCTGAAGTAGAAGCCGGCGACGGGAGATTCGCGATCCGCCGCCGCAGCGGCAAGATCAGGGCGGTACGGCGTCCCAGGCGTGCCTCCAGCCCGGCGCGCTGAGCGCCGCCGTCGCCGCGGCTTCCGTCCCGTCGGCCTCAGTCGTGCGTCGGCGGCCACTGCGACGCGTCGATGGTGTCGCGGTAGGCGTGCCAGGTGGCATGGCCGAGGAGCGGCATCAGGACGATGAAGCCGACGCACGCCGTCGCGAACCCCACGATCACCGCCAGCGCGATCAGGGATCCCCAGACCAGCAGGGCCGGCTTGTTTCGCAGCGACGCGTTGACGCTGGTCACCACCGCGGTGATGGCATCCGTGCGCCGATCGAGCAGCATGGGCAGGGAGAACGCCGTCGCGGCGAAGACGATGGCGCCGAACAGGGCGCCGACGACGCTGCCGATGCCGAGATAGGGGATGAGGTCGTGCCACGAGGGGTAGGCGGTGCTCGGGCGGAACACCGCCATGACCGCCGCCGCACGCGCCCACACGAGCAGCACGATCAGCAGGCACAGCCCCACGACCGACGTGTCCCGCAGGTGCGAGCGGCCCGCCCTCAGGCTGTAGCTCAGGGCGGGCCGCCGGCCATGCTCGATCTGCGAGCTCACGGAGTACAGACCCATCGCGAGCACGGGCCCGATGAACACGAAGCCGCTGGCGAGGCCGAAGTACAGCGCCAGCACGCCCAGCCGCCAGGTGAGCAGGGCGAGCAGCGCGCCGCCGCCGGCGAGCAACACACCGTAGCCGAGACTCAAGGCAGGCGCCGACCACAGGTCGCGCCACCCGAGTTCGAGCCACCGGAACGGTGCGAGCCAGGCGAGCGTGCGGCAGGGCGCGACGAACGGTAGCGCCGTGCCGTCCTGATCCGGCGCCGTGGGTCGGTCCGATGGTCCCGGTGCTTGCATGGCCGATGCGTTCCGTGGGCTCGGGGTCGGCCGGGCCGACCCTCCGGTCAAAAGGCGAATCGACCTCCGATGGTAGGCGCGGTGTTGTCGTTGTGGAAGTAGGGCACGCCGGGCTTGTGAGGGATGGCGATCGACAGGCCGCCGCTCACCTGCGAGTACGCGATGCCTGCATACACGTCGAACCGCCGCGTGAAGTGGTGATCCACGTAATAGGAGAACTCATTGAAGGTCCCCGCGCAGGCGGCCAGAAGGCCGGCGGACCCGGAGCAATTGGACGGAACACGGAAATCGTCCTGGATCTGGTGATACCAGGACAGGGTCATGTCGGTCTTGGGGTCATAGGCGTACTTCGCGCCGAGCCAATAGACCTGGACGGTCTTGGGCGAATCGAGGTTGTCGTCCTCGACGCCGCTCAGAATGTAGCCGCCCTGGGCCGTGGCGCCGACGCCGAGCGGATTGGACGGATTCTCCTGCCGGATGTGCTCGTAACCCCCGTAGAACTTGACCGGATCCCAGGAATACTTGGCGGCGACCATGATCGCGGTGTTGTCGGTCACGATGCCGTACTCGGTATTGGTCATGCCGACGACGTTGGCGCCGGTGATGGGTTTGGTATCGATGCTGTTGAGCGTCGCCTGATAGGGCTGCGTCGGACTCTGTGCGCCGAGCAGCGGATTGAGCACGCTGATGGCCTGGTTGTAGTGCTGGAACACCACGTCGGCCGAGAACCGGGCAACCTCGCCGCCGAGATCGAACCCATAGGCGGTGTTGTGGGCCGGCTGCGCCGCGCAGGTGGCCGCGGACCAGGTCGCCGAAGCCGAATAGCAGCCGCCCGAGCCGTCCGCGAACTTGTACATGGCGCCGAAATGGACCGGGCCGTGGGCGACCCGGTACTTGATGGCGTCGTCCCAACGGGTGTCCTGGGTGTCGCCGCCGCCCGCCGTCAGGCCGTTGTAGCCGATGTACGAGAACGAATAGGCGCCACCGGCCGGGTCATAGGCGAGCACGGCGTCGGTACCGAGCGCCCTCTGCCGGCCGAAGGTCAGGGTGCCGAACTGCGTCGATGAAATGCCGCCGAAGAATTCGTCGTTGATCGGCTGACCCGCGCGCGCACCGTCTCCGGTGATCGAGTAAGCGCCGCGCGGCAGCCCATTGTTGATGGTGTTCGTGGCCGCCATGTTCGCGAGTTGTCCGGATTGCGGATTGATGCCCGTGGACGCATTGAAGACGGCGTACCACTGGTCCATGAATTCTTCCTTGGCCTTCAGACCGACGCCCGTCTGCGACAGATTGTTCGGGGCGATGAGGAACTGCGGGTGGTTGCCGTTGCGGTTGATCAGGGACTCGCCCTCGTAGTTGTAGCCGTTCTCCGGCATGCCGTGGCTCACCCAGCCGACGCCCACGTCATAGCCGCCGTACAGCGTGATGCCTTGCCAGGTCAGCGTGCAGTCCGAGTCCACGAATTCCTTGTAGCTCGTGCATGCCTGCGGAGCCGCGGACTCCTTCAGCGGCTTCGGGTAATCCTCGACCGCAATCGCCGGATGCGGCGGGGCCAACATCGCGGACAGGATCCCGGCGGCCCACCATCGTGTGAATCTCATTCGTTCCATCCCATTCGTGAAGCGTCGCCGGTGATCGAAGCATCCCTGGCTTTGCGCGCTTGCGATATATTCCGCCAGATATAACCAGTGCGTCAATGCCGGCGCGGCCGCTCGACGGCGCACGGGGGGCATCATGCGGAGCGCGGGCTCCACATGAAGCACTCTTCACGAAGGGGTCGACAGCAGGGTTCTGGAAGCGGAAATCACGGAGTCTCGGCCGCCCTCGGCCGCCGATCACGGCCCGCCTTTGACCTCGGGGGCGGTCGCGGTGTTGAGTATCACCGGCAATCCTTCCTTGCCGGAGCCGATCACGATCACCTTGGCGTTCGGGGACTCGGCGAGCTTCTCGGTGGCCTCGATGCCCTGCCAGGCGAGGATGTCGGGGTTCAGGCCCTTGCTGATGGTCGCCTGATAATCGGCGATGCCCGCCGCCTCGATGCGCTTGCGGTCGGCCTCCTGGCGGGTGCGGTCGAGCACGAAGCGCATCTCGAGCGCTCGCTGTTCCTCCTTGAGCTTGGCCTGGATCGCGGTCTGGACCACCGGCGGCAGGTGCACCTCGCGTATCAGGATCGCGTTGACACGCAGGTGCCGGCCGTCGAGCTTCGCCGACACGTCCTCGCGGATTTCGCGCTCGATCTGCTCGCGCTTGGTCGAGTAGATCTCCTCCGGGCTGTAGCGGCCGACCACCCGCCGGGCGCTCGAGCGTACGTAGGGACCGACCAGCGTCGAGTAATATGCCGGGCCGGTCTCCTTGATGAGCTCGTAGGCCTCGCTCGAGATCGGCTGGAACAGGATGGAGCTTCGCAGCTTGATCTCGAGGCCGTTGTCGGCCAGTACGTCGAGTTCGACGTCCTGCTGTTGTTCGCGCAGGTCGACGTCGTAGATGTGGCTGAACGGCGAGACGAAGTGAAAGCCCTCTCCGAGCGTGCGGCTCACCGTGCCGTGGATCGGCGTCCACTCGACGCCGGTGCGCCCGGTCGGGATGGTGCTGCATCCGGTCAGCGCCGCGGCCAGTGCGGCGGCGAGCAGGCGATGGGCGGCAAATTCGTTCATGACGCACCCCCGGGGCTGGTCGCCGCGTGTCGGCACGCGGCGACGAATACCGATTCGGCTCCAAGTCGATTCGCGCGCGAGGTAAGCTACTCGCATGACATTAAGCAGCGACGAATTTGCTATTAAGTCCTCCCTCGAGGGCCGATCCACGCGCGCGCACCGTTGGGTGCTCCCGATGCTCCTCGCGATCGCGGCGGGCTGCGGAGGCGGCTCCGTCCCGACCTCCTCCTCGCCGCCACCCACCTCGGGGGGGCTGCCGCCGACCGCCCCGCCACCCTCGTCGCCGCCGCCCGTCGCACGGCAGTCGGGATCGGTGGCGCTCGCGCCGCAGAGTCTCGCGCTCGGATCGGCTGGCGCCGCACAGTTCACGGCCACCGCGCCCGCGGGAACCTCGCTGGTGTGGTCGGTCAACGGCATCGTGGGCGGTGATGCGCAGGTCGGCACGATCGATGCGACCGGCGCGTACGTGGCGCCGGCGGTGCCGCACAGCATGAACGTGGTGGTGCAGGCGGCCTCGAGCACCGTGCCGCAGACGGACTTCGCGACCGCCGTGATCGCGCTCATCCAGCCCGCCGTGGTTCAGCAGAGCCAGAATCCCCAGGTGGCCTACTACGTGCTGTATCTCCCGCAGCCCGGCACGGCCTCGGTGCGCTTCGGACCGGACACCGGATACGGGCTCGCCACCTGGGCACAGCACACGCCGACCGCGCCCGCGGACTACGGCGGCCAGATCACGCTCGAGGTGGCCGGGATGCGCGCCTCCAGCACCTATCATCTGCAAGCGACGGTGCAGCTGCCGAACGGCGTGACCTACACGGACTCCGACCACCCGTTCGCCACAGGCGCGGCGCCGCTCACCGCGCCGCTCACCGTCACCACGCCGAGCGGCTCGGCCCCGCAGCCGGGCATCGAGCTGTTCGACACCATGCAGTTCGGCTCGGTCCCGTACAACCCGAAGCTCGCGCAGGCGTTCGCCACGGATCTTCAGGGCAACGTCATCTGGACCTACAGCTACCCGAGCACCGCGGTGAACGTCATCTCACCGATCAGGATGCTGCCGAACGGCCATTTCCTGATGAACCTCACCATCACGAGCGGCGCCGCGAATTCGACCATTCCCTCGGGTTCGGCGAACGACGTACGCGAGATCGATCTGGCGGGGAACACCGTGCACGACCTGCCGATGGCCGCGCTCAACCAGGCGCTCGCCGCGAAGGGCTTCACGGGGCTCGACCTGTTCGCGTTCAGCCACGACGTGCTCGCCCTGCCGAACGGCCACTACGTGCTGCTCGCGTCCATGTCGAAGTCGATCGCCAACGTCACCGGCTACCCCGGCACCACGCAGGTCGAGGGCGACGTGATCGTCGACGTGGATTCGAATTTCCAGCCCGACTGGGTGTGGAACACCTTCGACCACCTGGACATCAACCGCCACCCGTTCCAGTTCCCACCGGATTGGACGCACAGCGACGCGCTGCTGTACTCGGCGGACGATCACGATCTGCTGCTGTCGGTTCGCAATCAGAACTGGATCCTGAAGATCGACTTCCAGGACGCCGCCGGGACCGGGGCCATTCGCTGGCGGCTCGGGGAGGGCGGGGACTTCACGCTGGTGGGCGGGGTCGATCCGACCGACTGGTTCTACGCACAGCACGGCATGAACTTCTTCTCGAGCAATACGAGCGGGGCGTTCGATCTGGGCGTGTTCGACGACGGCGACGACCGGCAGTTTCCGGCGGGGGTCACCTGCGGATCCACCGGCGCGCCGCCCTGCCACTACTCGACGGTGCCGGTGTTGCGCGTCGACGAGTCCGCGATGACCGCGACGCTGACGCATCATTACGTCGCGCCGGCCGCCCTGTACAGCTACTTCGGCGGGCAGGCGGACCTGCTGCCGAACGGGGACATCGAGGCGGACTTCTGCTCGGTCAAGGGCGGCGCCGTGGTGCAGGAATTCCAGCCGGGCGCGAGCGTCCTGGAGACCGCGCCGGCCATCGTCTGGCAGGCGGTCTCGCCGGGCTACGATCTGTACCGCGCGCTGCGCCTGCCGAGCCTGTACCCGGGCGTGACCTGGTAGGCCGTCAGAACCGATAGCCGATCATGATGGGCAGATATTCGATCGTGCTGGTCGAATTGACGTGCTGGTAGCGGGTCTCGATGAACCAGGAGTGGCCGTACGGCAGGGCGAACTCGACGCCGGCGCCGGCGGTCCAGCCGAAGTCGGTGACGCCGTGCGAGGCGACCACCGCCTCGGCATAGCCGCAGCAGCCGTATCCGTAGCCGTATCCGTAGCCGTAATAGCCGCCGCCGTAGGGCAGCGCCTGGGTCAGGTCGATGCGCGTGTGGTACACGCCGACCCCGGCGATGCCGTAGGCGCGCACGCCGTAGGTGATCGGCACGTGATACAGGAGGTTGCCGCCCGCCGACCAAATGCTGCCGGTGCCGCCGTCCAAGGGTTGGTTGGTCGCGATCTGCCCGTTGTTGATGAGCGCGATGGAGGCGTTGTACTGGCTGTAGCTCAGGTCGAAGCGCATCTCGAACGGCCCGAGCCACTGGGGCTGGATGCTGAAGCCGCCGTCGAATATCGGTCCGCCCTGCAGATAGTTCGCGGTGTTGCCGAGCGTCTCGCTGTAGCCGCCCATCAGGTGCCATTTGACGGACGAGTCGGCCTGCGCCGCGCCGGCGGCGCACAACGCGGCCAGCACGAAGAACGATCGGATCGATGCGCGTGACATACGGATTCTCCTCTAAAAGGCCACCCACGGACCGGCGACGCCTGCCAGGAACTGGCCTTCGAAGGCGACGTAGACGCTGCGTCCGTAGAAGAACGGTAATCCCCAGTCGAAGGCGCCCGGCAGGCTGCTCACGACCGGTCCGCCGAGATTAGGCAACACGGCGGCGTTGGTGGCGAAATCCGCAATGGCGTTGTCGATGGTAAACGGCACCGACGCCGCGCTGCCGAACGAGTCCTGGATGGTGGCCGCCAGGCCGATCGGCGCGGTGGGGCAGTAGAACGAGGTCTGCGTGGTGCAGACCGGGATGGTGTCGTCGGTGAAAAAATAGGCGTTCGAACCGGAATCGATGAAGCTCGAGGCGAACACCATGCCGTTGTAGAACGTGTTCAAGGTGCCGTAATTCGGATCCAGGCTGAAAATCTGGGCGTTGCCGAGCATGTTGTCCGGCTGGGTCGCGATGCCGAAGGTCAGCAGGCCCGAGACGGTCGGCGTCGGCGCGTTCGCCGCCGGCAGGGTGATCACGACGCCGTTGTTGTCGCCCGCGAAGAACGACACCGGGTTCTGGACCTGGTTCGCGAGCGGCAGGGCGACCGCGAAACAGGTGCCGCCGGCGGGGCAGCCGTAATAGAAGCCGGGCACCACGCCGGTGACGCAGGCCGATCCGCAGTCGGTGAGGAAGTTGCCGATGCCGAGGATGCCGTTGGCGCCGAAGGTCGCCACGGTGTTCTCGGCGGGGCCGGACACGCACGAGGCCGGCACCGGGGCCGCGGCCGGATCGCCGATCACGTGGATCGGGATGGACTGCGCCGTCTCGCTGCCGATCTGCAGGTCGGCGGTGCGCACGGTGCCCCAGCTGTAGCCGTCGGCGTACTGCGCGCACTCGGCGAGCGGGTCGCCCGCGAGATCGGCGGCCTGCGGCAATTGGGCCGCGGTGAGGGCGCCGCCCAGCACCGAGGCGAATATGCGCAGGCCGATCGAGCCGGTATCCACCTGCACGTGATCGATGGTCTGGCAGGCAGTGGTGCTCTGGGGCGCACACACGGTGACGGTGGCGTACAGGGTGTTGACGCCCCCCGTCGGTCCGCCGTCGACGACGACCGCCATCGTGTTCGGCACGGTCCCCGGGGTCGGGCCGCCGCCGCCACCCTGGGCGGGTGGGCCGAACAGCGGAGCATTGCTGCCGCCACAGGCGGCCACCAGCACCGTGAGCGCCGCCGCGACGGCGCCGGCCAGGAGTCGCCTCATCCGCATCGTTCGATGCCCGTGGTCAGCGCAAGTCACCGGGGGTCACTCCGGCTGGAAGGTGGGTGGGCAGGTACACGCGGCCGAGCGCGCGCCGCTGGAAGCGCACCACCTCGGCCGTCAGCGAGGGCGCCGTGAACGAGAGCACGTGGTGCCCGGCGCGATGGGTGCGCCCGGCCGCTGCCGTCGCGCCCGCGACGTAGGCCGCGTAGTAGCGCCCGAGGACCACGTGCAGATCGGGCACCCGCGGGCCGCTCCAGGTGACGGCGAACACGGTGCCGTCACGGGACGCGTACTCCCGCACGGTCGTATCCGCCGGGGCCGTGATCTCGTGCACGTCGAAGGCGGCCGTCGAGGTGGTCTTGAGCGAGCCCTGCAGCGCGGCCCGGTCGTTCGCGACCGCGGTCGCCGGGTCACCGAGCGCGGCGTGCGCGCGGCCCGCACCGCCGATCAGCGCGGCGGCGAGCACCAAGCCTGCGGCCGCGTGCGACCACGGCAGGACGGAGGGACTGGGCGGTGAGGGACTGGTGCTCATGTTGCAGGGCGATCTTTACCATAGAACATTGCGCAGCAGCCATTAAATCCAGCGGAGATTAAGATTAAAACCCCGACACGATCGGGCCTCGATCGCGGGGCGACCGCCCGGCGGATCGCCTCGCCGGGCCGCGCGGCGCTCGTGTCTAGCCGCCTCTCACCAGCCGAAGCCCGGCCCGTAGCCCATGCCGAAGCCTGGTCCGAACGTACCCCACTCGTTCCAGTTCCATGAGGCGTCGTCGTAGCTCTCCGCGGCCAATTGCTGCTCGTCGGCCATGCGCTGCTGCATCCGGTCCCGCTTGTACCGATCGTAGGCCTTCTGCGAGCCGACGTACAGGCAGCCGCACACCAACGGATCGGCATACACGTAATTAACGGTGTCGCCATGATCGCGGCGCACGAAGCGGTGCGGCGGCAGGCGCTTCAGCATGGCGATGCGCTGCGGCGTATTGGCCGGGCGTACGATGAATCCGGCCGCGGCGAGGTTGTCCTCGTGCTCGGTCACGGCTTGCTGCTCGGTTTGACACGCCGCGAGCAACGTGCTCGTGAGCGCGAGCACGGCGAGCATGCCGGGCAGGCGGGGCGTCGATATAGGCACTGGCTTCAATCCTCTTCAACCACGGGACTCGAACGAGCCCACGGGGAGCGGACGATGAGCTTCGGACGGGCGCGCCGCAGTCGGCATGCGCCCCGGACGGCTGTAGGACTGCGCGCCGCTCGGGGGCGCGCTCAGGGCGCGCTCAGGGCGCCTTCGCGGCGCTCTTGCGGATCCGGACGGGCACGCACTTGTACGAGGGCGTGCCGCTCGCGGCATCGTGGAATTCGAGCGGGACCAGGCAGTTGGCCTCCGGGTAATAGGCCGCGACCGATCCGCGGGCGATGTCGTGCGCGATCGCGGTGAGTTTGCCGAGCCGCTGGGTCGGGGCGGCCGTCAGCGCCGTCTCCAGCTCCACCGGGTCGCCGTGCTCGATCCCGTTCGCGCGCAGATCCTCTTCGTTCGCGAAGAGGACGTCCCGCCGGCCGGCGATGCCGCGATAGCGGTCGTCCATG
>JAJXZV010000319.1 GCA_021779875.1 Pseudomonadota bacterium | reverse complement strand
GACCGGCAAGGCGCTGCGCACCGAAAGCCGGGTCGAGGCGAACACGGTCGCCGACGTCCTGGAGTTCTTCGGCGGCCTGGGCAGCGAGCTGAAGGGCGAGAGCGTGCCCTTCGCGCCCGACGTGCTCAGCGTCACGGTGCGCGAGCCGCTGGGCGTGGTCGGCGCCATCATCCCGTGGAACGTGCCGCTGCTGCTGATGGCGCTCAAGATCGCGCCGGCCCTGGTCGCGGGCAACACGGTGGTGGTGAAGTCCGCCGAGGAGGCGCCGCTCACGGTGCTGCGCGTCTGCGAGCTGATGAACCGCATCCTGCCGCCCGGCTGCTTCAACATCATCTCCGGCTATGGCCCGGAATGCGGCGCGCCGCTGGTCGAGCACCCGCTGGTGCGCAAGGTGACCTTCACCGGCAGCGTCGAGGTCGGGCGCATCGTCGCGCGCGCGGCTTCCTCCAAGCTCATCCCGGTGACGCTGGAGCTCGGCGGCAAGTCGCCGATGATCGTGTTCAGCGACTGCGACTTCGAGAAGACGGTGGCCGGCGCCATCACCTCGATGCGCTTCACCCGCCAGGGCCAGAGCTGCACCGCGGCAAGCCGCATCTTTGTCGAGCGCGCGATCCACGACCGCTTCGTCGAGGCGCTGGCGGCCAAGGTGGACGCGATGGTGATGGGCGACCCGCTCGACGAGAAGACCGACATCGGCACGATCATCTCGCCCGAGCAGTTCGCCAAGGTGCGGGCCTATATCGAGGAAGGCACCAGGACCGCCGGCGCCCATGCCCGCGCCTGCTCGGCGATGCCCGACGACCCGGCGCTCGGGAAGGGGCTCTACGTCCGCCCGCATATCTTCACCGGTCTGACCAGGGCCTCGCGCCTGGTGCGCGAGGAGATCTTCGGCCCCGTCACCTGCGTCTTCCCCTTCGACGATGCCGAGGCGGTGCTGGCCGAGGCGAACGACAGCGAGTACGGCCTCGCCGCCTCGGTCTGGACCAACGACCTCAAGCGCGCGATGCGCTTCGCCCACCGGCTGGAGGCGGGGCTGGTGCAGGTGAACCAGAACCTCGTCGTGCAGGCCAATCTTTCCTATGGCGGCGTCAAGAGCTCGGGGCTGGGCAAGGAAGCCTCGCTCGAAGCCATGCTCGAGCACTTCACCCATAAGAAGACGATCATGGTGAACTATGCGTGACGCCGGCGCGACGGGCGGGACGGCGGCCAAATAATTCGTTACGGCCTCTTGCCACGATCACGGTTCGGTGATGCATTTTAGGTGTCTAATAAATACGCGTCCCCGCGAACGTTCGCGGGGACGCGGATGGATTAATCGTCCTAATCATCCTAATCGTCCTAATCGTCTTAATCGCCCTAATCGTCGATTGTCCCGTCCGCCGTGCCGACACACGCCGGCGCAGCCTGCCAGGAGGCCCGCGTGAAACGCATCGCCACCCCGTCGCTCCGCTCGCTGCTGCTCGCCTCGGCCGCCGGCTTTGCCAGCCTCGGCGCCGCCGGCAGTGCGCGCGCCGTGGTGGTCCTCATTCCCACGACCGTCACGGTCTCGACCCAGCAGAACAGCCTGACCACGCTGCAGCAGCTCCTCCAGGGCCAGACCCTGGTCGTGACCAGCACCGGCGGGCTGACGATCGATCCGGCGGCGGTCGGCACGCAGCCGGCGGTGGTCACCGCCGCCAGCGACGTTGCCGCGATCCTGAACAGCGGCACCATCGCCTCCGGCCAGACCGCCATCGACCTCGGCGTCGGGGTCAAGGTCGCCAACGGCACGACGCTCGACCTGCTCGCCAACAACGCCGGCGGCACCATCCAGGCCAGCGGCCGCGGGGCCTTCGCGATCGGGGTCGATGGCACGCTGACGGCGATCACCAACGCCGGCCTAATCCAGGTCACGGCGACCGACGCGGCGGCGGTCAACAATAACTACGCCTACGTCGGCAGCCTCACCAACCTCGCCGGCGGCGTGATCTCGGCGACGGGAACCAACGGCAAGGCGGTCTACAACAACTACGGCTATTTCGGCAGCATCGACAACGCCGCCGGCGCGGTGATCGAGGCGAGCGGGATCAACGGCGACGCCATCGTCAACCCCGGAACGCTGGCAACGATCACCAACAGCGGCCTGATCCAGGCAACCGGCTCGAACGGCGTCGCGATCCTGAACCAGAGCTACAACTACAGCGGCACCATCACCAATTATGCTGGCGGCGTCATCCAGGCCACCGGCGCCTCCGGCAGCGCCATCAAGAACGACGGCTCGCTGGCGGCGATTGTCAATTCCGGGTCGATCCTGTCGGCCGGGAACAACGGCAGCGCGATCTATGTCGACGGCAACAGCTACGGCTGGACCGGCAGCATCAGCAACCTCGCCGGCGGCGTGATCGCGTCCACCGGGACCAACGCCACCACCGTCAACAATAACTATGGCTATATCGGCACCCTGACCAACGCGGCCGGCGCCGCGATCACGGCTTCCGGCGACGGCAGCACGGCCATCTACAACTACGGCACGCTGAACACGCTCGCCAACGCGGGCCTGATCGAGG
>JAJXZV010000375.1 GCA_021779875.1 Pseudomonadota bacterium | reverse complement strand
GGGCTGCGCCCGCGGCCGCGCCGCCCGCGGCCCGCGCCGCCGAGGTGCAGCGCGCCCTCGCCGAGCTCAAGACCCCGACCGTCCACCAGCGCGGCGCCGTGTCGGCCTCGCTGCGGCGAGCCCGGCCGCCGCGCTAGCGCCGTGCGCAGTACGCGATCCATCGAGATCCTGTGCCTGGCGCTCGCCGCGCTGGTGCTGGTGTGGTCGCGGGCGCTGATGGCGCAGCCGTGGCCGGTGCTCGCGCTGCTCGGCGCCTTCACCGCGGCGCTCGCGGCCTTCCGCGCCCGCCGGTTCTTTCCCGGCCGCACGCGCACCCGGCTGCTGATCGAATCGTGGTCCATGGTGATCTTCATCACCGGCGTGCTGTGGTTCACCGGCAAGATCGGCAGCCCGCTGCTGAACCTGTACCTGCTGCCCATCATCCTGAGCGCCCTGACCCTCGGCCGGCTGGTGACGCTCACCCAGGTGGGGGTGATCGCCGTCTGCCACGCGCTGCTCGCCACCGCGCAGCTCGGTCCCGAGGTGTTCTCGCTCACGTACGCGAGCCAGGCGGTCGGGCAGCTGGCGCCCTTCCTGCTGGTGGCGTACCTGACCTCGACCCTGTCCGCCGACATCACCGAAGCACGCGAGCAGATCGAGACCCTCGCCCAGACCGATCCGCTCACGGGGCTGATGAATCAGCGCGCCTTCACGGAGGTCTGGCAGCGCGAGCACGCGCGCTGCGAGCGCGACCGCGGCACGTATTCGCTGCTCATGATCGACCTGGACAAGCTCAAGGAGATCAACGACGAATTCGGCCACGAGGCCGGAAACGACGCCATCCGGCTGGTCGCGCAGTGCCTGCAGCGGAGCATCCGCAGCACCGACGCGGCCGCGCGCTTCGGCGGCGACGAGTTCGCGGTGCTGCTGCCGGACGCCTCGCCCGACGTGGCCGAGGTGGTCGTCAAGCGCATGCGCCACAACGTGTTCAAGACCACGCTCGATCTGCGCTCGCGCATGATCCGTTGCAGCATCAGCATCGGCGCGGTGAATTTCCCGCGGGACGGGCGCGATGCGCGCGACCTCATGAGCGGCGCGGAGCGCAACATGTACCGCGACAAGGAACTGCGGCGCGCGCCCGGCGCCGCCCGCGCCTGAAGCCTCGATGATTCGCGGCCGATCTTGGAATTTGCGCCCGATGGTGGCAAAGTTGAACGTCCGTCACGCCGGCTGTCGCCGGTTTCGTGGTTAAAGGACTTCTGGCGTCGTTTAGTCAAATCGGGATCGATTCATGGGATTGCCGTCGAATGCCTGCTTGAAAACCGCCGTCGCGGCGGCCGTGCTCTGCACCGCGGCCCTCGCCCGGCCGGCGCTGGCCGCCCAGCCCGCCGCCGTGCCGAGGCTGAAATCCAATTCGGTCCTGATCCTCGATTCGAACGACGAGTCGGTGCTGTACGCGCGCCGCGCGGACGTCGCGGCGCCGATCGCCTCGATCACCAAGCTGATGACCGCCCTCGTGGTCCTGGAGGCGCAGCAGCCCCTGGACGAGCGCCTCGAGATCGGCCGCGCGGATCGCGAGCTGCCGAAGGGCGCGCCCTCGCGCCTGGCCGTGGGCACCGTGCTCACCCGGCGGGACCTGCTGCACCTCGCGTTGATGTCCTCCGAGAACACGGCCGCGCACGCGCTCGGGCAGAACTACCCGGGCGGCCTGCCGGCGATGGTGGCCGCGATGAACGCCAAGGCGGCGGCGCTCGGGATGCAGAGCGCGCACTTCGTCGAGCCCACGGGTCTTTCCAGCCAGAACGTGGCGAGCGCCGAGGATCTGTCGAAGCTGGTGCTGGCGGCCTCGCGCAATCCCGTGATCCGCGAATTCTCGACCGACCGGCGCTACTCCGTGCGGGTGCGCCGCCGCCTGATGGAGTTCCGCAACACCGACAACCTGGTCGCCAACCCGGCCTGGAACATCGTCGTGCAGAAGACCGGCTACATCGCGGAGGCGGGGCGATGCCTGGTGATGGAGGCCGTGATCGAGGGCCGCTCGGTGGTCATCGTGCTGCTCGACTCGTTCGGCAAGCTCACGCGCGTCGCCGACGCCAAGCGGGTGAAGAGCTGGATGGAAACCGGCGCGGCCTTCAAGGTCTCGATGCGCTGAAGCTCGGGACCCGCGCCGGACTCAGGCCGGCGCGCTGGCCGCCATCGACGGGCGCGCGCCGAACGCCGCGAACCAGCGCGCGAGCCGCGGCCGGCGCTCCCGCCAGCCGAGCGGGGCATAACGGAAATCGAGGTATCCGAGCGCGCAGCCCACGGCGATGGTGCCGAGGTCGACGCGCTCCGTGAAGCCGGCCGCGAGCCGCTCGAGTTCGTCGAGGGCGGCCGCGACCTTGGCGAGCTGCCCGTCGGTCCAGTCGCTCCAGCGCAGGTTCTCGGGCCGCACGGTGTTCTCGTAGCGCACCAGCACCGCCGCGTCGAGCAGGCCGTCGGCGAGCGCCTGATCCACCAGCACGCGCCAGCGAATCGGCCCCTGCATGGGCAGCAGCCGGCCGCCGCCCCGCAAATTCAGGTACTCGCAGATCACGCGGCTGTCGTACAGCACCAGGCCGTCGTCGGCGATCAGGGTGGGGACCTTGCCGAGCGGATTGCTCGCGGCGAGCGCGAGGTCGCGCGTGACCGGATGCGGGGCCGCCGCCACGAGCTCCAGGTGCCCGAGCAGCCCGAGTTCGTGGGCGCACACGACGCATTGGCGCACGAACGGGGAAGTGGCCGAGTGGAACAGCTTCATCGTCGCCTCGGGTCCTCGATGCTAGAACTTCGCCGTCAGGTGCACGCCCCAGTTGCGCGGCTCGCCGAGCTGAGTGTACACCTTGTTCGCGAAATCCGGCGGCTGGTCGCCGAAGTAGAAGCCGCGCACCGTGTAGTCGCGATTGAACAGGTTCCGACCCCACAGGTAGACCTCGTAGCGCGCGGTCTCCCACCCGAGCTTGGCGTTGACCAGTTCGTACGGACTCGAGCGCGTGTTGTTCGGCGGCAGATCGTAATAGAAGGCGCCCATGCCGGTTAGATCGAGCCGCGCGTAGGGTCCGCGCGGATCACGCCAGGTGGCGTTCAGCGCGGCCTGCCAGTCCGGCGCGTGCGGCAGCGCGCGGTCCGGGAAGATCACGCCGTTCTGCACGAACCCGGTGTACAGCGTCTGCAGGAGTCCGAGCGAGCCGCCGAGGGTCAGGCTCTGCGTGGCCGCCCAGGCGACCGACTGCTCGAGCCCGTAGTTGTAGCCCGAGCGGGCGTTGCCCGTGTAGAAGATGAAGGTGTTGGGGTTGTTCGGATCGAGCTGTTCGCCGGTGAGCAGCTGCTCGGAGTGCCGCTGCATGTAGAACAGCGAGGTGTCGATCTGCAGCCGCGCGTCCTCGAGCCGCGCCTTGTGGCCGATCTCGTAGTTGATGTCCCACTCCGGCGCGAACAGCAGCTGGCTCGCCGGCAGCCCGGGGCTCAGGTTGAACCCGCCGGCCTTGTAGCCGCGCGACACCAGCGCGTACAGGTTCTGGCCGTCCGCGAGCGCGTACGTGAGCGACGCCTGGCCGCCCCAGAGGTCGTAGGCGGGGCCGAAGTCGTTGGCCGTGGTGGGCGCGTCGAGATTGGTGGTGGTGTCGTTGTAGCGGGTGGTGCGCCGCTCGCCGCGCAGACCCACCGAGTAACGCAGCCGCGAGCCGAGGTCGCCGTCGATCTGGCCGTAGAGCGCGCCGCTGCGCGCCTGGTAGGCGCTGTTGATCACCGTGAGCGAGCTGCCGTTCTGGGTCGCGTCGAAGGGATCCACGTATACGCCCGCGCTGGTGTCGACCAGACTCTCGGTCAGGTCGAAGGCGTACGCGCCCACCAGCCAGGAGAAGCCGTGCTCGGCGCCGTTCGCGAGCCGCAGCTCGAGGCTCCTGGTCGTGCGGTGGCGGTTCTGGTACTCGGTGTAATCGTAGGTGTATGGCGCCCAGAGCTGCGGGTTGCCCCAGTCGCCGTCGTAGCCGTAATCGATCAACGAGTCGGCGTAGGTGGCGATCGCCGTGATCGCCGCGGGCGCCCAGCCCGTGTAGTTCGCGCGCGCCGAGAAGCCGGTCGAGTGCTGGTTGTCCATGCCCGGGTGGTCGGACTGGGTGACGCGGCTGTTGTCGATGGCCCACGCGTCGTAGCCGTCGTTCACGTACACCCGAAGCAGCGTCAGATCGATGGTGAGGTCATCGCTCGGCCGCGTGCGCCACTTGCCGCGGATGGTCGTCTCGTCGCGCGCGTTGGTGTCGTTGCGGTGCAGGTAGGCGTTGTAATAGAAGCCGTCGCTGGTGTAGCGCTGGACCGCGAGGCGGAACGAGGAGTCGAGCACGTCGACCGGTCCGGTCACCACGAATCCGTAGGAGCGCTCGCCGTAGTCGCCGGCGTCGGCCTCGACGCGGCCGCCGAACTCGGTCGCGGGATCCGCGCTCTTGACGTAGATGAGGCCGGCCAGGGCGTTCGCGCCGTACACGGTGCCCTGCGGCCCGTGCAGCACCTCGATGTGGTCGACGTCGAACAGCGTGGCCGCCGTCGCCAGGCCGCTGAAGTCGATGTCGTCGATGAGGAAGCCCACCGACGGATTGGGCGCGCCCTGGTACTGCTGCAGCTCGCCGATGCCGCGGATCTGGAAGTATCGCGGCCGCGCGGTGTCGCCGGCCCAGTTGAGGTTCGGCACCAGCGCGAGCACGTCCTCGAAGTGCTGCTGGCCGGCGTCGCGCAGCGTGGACTGCGACAGCACGGAGACGCTGCCCGGCAGGTCCTGCACGGGCAGCGGGCGCAGCGCCGCGGTCACGACGATCTCGTCGAGCTGGGAGGAGTCGGTGGTTTCGGCCCGGACCAGGGCCGGGGCCGGGATCATCAAGCTCAAGGACAACGCGGCGCCGAACCGCGCCAATAAGTGGCGAGTCATGCTCCCTCCGCCGGTATTAACCGGATCAGGTTCTATGGGTTCGCCGGCGTGCGCAGGGTGCGCACCGACGTCTCAGGCCCTCGTGGGCCACCCCAGCCAATCGATCAGGGGCGAACGTTAAGGGATTCGCGGCCCGATTTCAACGTGCGACCAGGGCGAGCACCGCGCCGACCAGTCCGCCAATCACGAGAATCGCGACGGGCAGGAAGGTCAGGCCGAAGCCCGGACCGCGCTTCGAAGGGTCCCGCACGTACGCGCTCGCGTACACCTGGCGGCCGATCAGATACACGGCTCCGAGCGCCGCGGCCCACAGGGGATTGAAGTAGCGGCTGAACAGGTACAGGCCGGGCAGCAGCGCCACGAGCATCTCCAGGGTGTTCTGCTGCACCCGGAAGTGCCGCTCGAAGACCTCGTGGCCGGTGACCGCCGGCGCCTTCACGCCGTGCCGCTCGCGCGCGCCGCCGACCTGGAAGCCGAACCAGATGAACTGCAGAACTGCGAGCGCGGTCACGATATCCACATAAGCCATGGGGGTTCCTCCTGCCTGCGCGAATTCTAGCATTCCGCCGCGGGGCGTTTTCCGTCAGGATGCGCCCATGAGTTCACCCCGCCGAATGCCCCGTTCCGGCACCCGAGGCTACGCCCATCTGGTGGAGATCGCCGCGCCGCCGGCGCGCGTGTGGCGCGCCCTCACCGAGCCCGCCTTGATCCGGCTCTGGTCCGGCCAGGAGGCCGAGGTCGATGCGCGCAAGGGCGGCGTGTACCGTCTCGGCAGGCCGCACGCCGGCGGCCGGGAGGCGCACATCGACGTGTTCGAGGCCAACCGGCGCCTGCGTCTGATCTACCTGCCGGCGCGCGACGCGCCGCCCTGCGACAGCGCCGTGGTCGACGACTTCCTGCTCGATCCGCGGCACGGGGAGGGCAAGACCTCGCTCCGGCTGCTCGGCTCCGGCATTTCCGAATCGACCGAGTGGGATCCGATCTATCTGCGCCTGCGCGTGGGCTGGGAGCGGCAGATGGCGCGCATCAAGGTGGCGCTCGAGAGTCCGCCGACGCCGAAGCGGGACGCCCGCCCGCCCAAGAAGGACCCGCCCCTGCCGGGGCTCGACTATTGAAGGGCCGCCCGGAGGACCTTGAATTCCGGTCGAGCGGCGGAATATGGTGGCCATGTCAGGAGGATCCATGCAGGGATTTCTGCTCCGCGCCGCCGTCGTCGCGCTCGGTCTGTGGTTCGCGACCGTCTGGGTGCACGGCCTGTCGATCGACGGCCCGATGACCTTGGTGCTCGCCGGCATCCTGCTCGGCGTGGTGAACGCGGTCGTGCGCCCCATCGCGATCCTGCTCACCCTGCCCATGACCATCATGACGCTCGGCCTGTTCCTGCTGGTGATCAACGCCGGCATGCTGGCGCTGGTCGCCTGGATGCTGCCCGGCATGCACCTCGCGGGATTCGGGTCGGCGCTCGCGAGCGCGCTGATCGTGAGCCTGGTGAGCGTGGTCGGCTCCTGGATCATCGGCTCGAACGGGCGGATCGACGTCATCGTCAAGCGCGGCTGAGTGCGCGGCGGCGCCCGCGCGTCCCGGGTCAGGGACTCGGCGGCTCCTTGAGCGTCTCGGGATTGGCGAGACCGGCGGTCGGCAGCGTGAGCAGGCCCACTCCCAGGATGATGACCACCATGCCGGCCAGCTGCACGCCGGTCAGCCGCTCGTCGCGGAACCGCCAGCCGAGAAAGGTCGCGATCGCCGGATTGACGTATCCATAGGTGCCGATGACCGCCGGCGCGGCGTGCCGCGTGAGCCAGCCGTAGGCCGCGTAGGCCAGACACGAGCTGATCAGGGTGAGATAGCCGAGTGACACGAGGCCCGGGAGATTCCAGGTCCAGCGCGCGAGATCGCCGTGCAGGAGGGCGACGAGCGAAAGCATGAGCCCGCCCATGAGCATCTGCACCGACATGAACATCAGCGGTCCGATCCGGGTGTCGACGCTGCGGTAATACAGCGTGCCGAGCGACCAGGCGAGGCAGGCGACCAGGACGCCCAGCTGCGCGAGCGTGGCGGCCGGGTGCTGCCGGCCGCTCGGTATCAGCATCAGCGCGGTGCCGGCGAAGCCCACGCACAGCCCGGCCACGGCCCAGCGGCTCAAGGGATGGCCGCGCGGACCGAGCACGCCCAGTCCCGCGATCCAGAAGGCCGCAGTGCCGTTGAGCAGCGCGGACTCGTTGGTCGGCAGGTAGTTCATCGCCCAGACGTTCAGCCCGTTGCTCGCGAACACCATGAAGAAGCCGGTGGCCGTCGCGTGCCACCAGTCGGCGATGCGCCGCGGGAAGGCCTCACCGGCCCAGAAGCGGGCCACCAGGGCGAGCAGGACGCCGGCCGAGACGAAGCGCGCGGCCGCGAACAGGGCGCCGGGCAGCGCGCCGACCGCGATCTTCGTGAACAGGAAGCTCGAGCCCCACACCACGTAGATGGTGCCGAGGCTCAACGCCAGCTTCAGCGAATGGCGCGGATCCCGGCGCATTCACTCGACGTCGCCCATCAGCCTCTTCACCGGGCGGCTGAGGACGAGCAGCGCCGCGCCGAGGCCCACCGAGAAATAGACGATGTGCAGGTACTGCCCGGGCATGGCCGAGACGTTACGGGCGTCGAACTCGCCGGCGATCAGCCCCGCGACCAGGTTGCCGAGCGACATGGCGAGGAACCACATGCCCATCATCTGGCCGACGAACCGCCGGGGCGCGAGCTTGGTGAAATAGCTGAGGCCGACCGGGCTCAGGCACAGCTCGCCGAAGGTGTGCAGCAGGTAGGTGAGGGTCAGCCAGTACGGCAGCACCTTGGCGCCCTTCGCCGCCAGGCTCGCGGCGGCCGCCATGAGCAGGAATCCCGAACCCATGAGCATCACCGCGATCGCGAATTTCGCCGGCGCCGAGGGATTCAGGTGGCGCCTCGCGAGCGCGACCCAGAGCCAGGCGAACATGGGCGCGAACAGGATGATGAATGCGGGGTTGAGCGACTGGAACCAGCCGGCGGGGATCACGAATCCCGAGGCGCCCACCACCCGGTCCGTGTAGCGCTCCGCGAACAGGGTCATGCTCGAGCCCGCCTGCTCGTAACCCGCGAAGAACAGCGAGCAGCCGAGGAACAGCACGACCATCACGACGCCGCGCCGGCGCTCCTCGCGGTCGAGGCCCCCGGCGAGGAAGTAGTACACGAAGTACAGCACCGCCATCGCCAGAATGAGCGTCGTGGCGGCATGCGCCAGACCGACGGGATCCACCGGCACGAGGCCGACGTGCACCGCGCCGACCAGCAGCGCCGCAGCCGCGGTGCAGACACCGAGAATTCGCCAGCGCCGGCGCGCGCCGATCCGTTCGGCGCCCTGCGGCGCGGCGTAGGCGCCCGCGCCCGCCAGGCGGTGCCGGTTCAACTGGAATTGCAGCACGCCGCAGGCCATGAACAGCGCGGCGGCGGCGAAACCCGCCCGCGGCCCGAACCAGTCCTGCGCCTTGCCGGTGACCAGCGGGCCGATGGTCGCGCCCAGGTTGATGCCCATGTAGAAGATGGTGAAGCCGGCGTCCAGGCGCGCGCCGCCCTCCGGGTACAGGCCGCCGACGATGGCGCTCACGTTGGGTTTGAGGAGGCCGACGCCGATCACGATCACCAGCAGCCCGAGGTAGAAGCCGTGGGGCGTCGAGGACAGCGCGAGCAGGGTGTTGCCGAGGGTGATCGCGACGCCCCCGGCCAGCACGGCGCGCTGCGCGCCGATCAATCGGTCCGCGATCCAGCCGCCCGGGAGCGCCGCGAGATACGCCGCGGCGGTGTACAGCCCGTAGATCGCGGTCGCCGTGCGGTCGTCGATGCCGAAGCCGCCCTGGGCGACGGCGTTGACCAGGAACAGCACCAGGATCGCCCGCATGCCGTAGAAGGTGAAGCGCTCCCACATCTCGGTGAAGAACAGTGTCGATAGGCCGCGCGGGTGGCCGAGGAAGGTCCCGCTCACGGCCGGTCGCCCGACCCGGGCTCGCGCTGCGCGGCGTCTTCCCGCTCGCGCGCCGCGATCTTGTCCTTGAGCAGCAGGCGCGCCATCAGGATGCCGATCTCGTACAGGCCGTACATCGGCACGGCCATCGCGCTCTGCGACACCGCGTCGGGCGGGGTCACGAAGGCGGCGAAGATGAAGATGCCGAGCAGGACGAAGCCGCGGTTCTTCTTCAGCGTCGCGTACCGCACGATGCCGGTCCACACCAGCAGCACGGTCGCCACCGGCACCTCGAAGGCGATGCCGAAGGACAGCAGCAGGATCATGACGAAGTCCAGATAGCTGCTCATGTCGGTCATCATCTGCACGCCGGCGGGCGTGGTGGCGACGAAGAAGCTCAGCATCACCGGGAAGACCACGAAGTAGGCGAAGATCGCGCCGAGGTAGAACAGCAGCACGCTCGAGATCAGCAGCGGCACCGCCAGCTTCTTCTCGTGGCGATAGAGGCCGGGAGCGACGAACGCCCAGGCCTGATACAGCACGAACGGGATGGCGAGCCCCAGGGCGAGCAGCAGCGCCAGCTTGAACGGCACCGTGAAGGGCGCCACGACGCTGGTCGCGATGATCGTGGCGCCGGCCGGCAGCTTGGCGATCAGTGGCTTGGCGACGAAGGTGAACAGCTCGTTCATGTACGCCGCGCAGGGCACGAAGCAGATGCCCACCGCCAGCATGGCCTTCAGCAACCGATCGCGCAGCTCGAGCAGGTGCGAGATCAGGGTACCTTCGGCGAGCTCCGGTTCGCCCCCGGACTCACTCATGAGGTGATGGGTGTCCTTCGGCCGGTGCGGCTTCCGGGTGCGCCGCGACGGCGGGCGGCGCCCCAGCCGGGTCGGGCAGCGCGGCCGGGATGGCCGGGGCGGCCGGGGTGGCCGGGGTGGCCGGCGCGGCCGCGCGCACGCGGTTCTGCTCGCGCAGCAACTACTCGGCGTTCA
>JAJXZV010000130.1 GCA_021779875.1 Pseudomonadota bacterium | reverse complement strand
CCGATCTGAGATCCGCCTGGCCTCGACCGGCAAGGGGCCCCTGCAGTGGATCGTCGGCGCGTTCTTCTCGAACTTCGAGTCGATCTTCGCCGAGGACAACCGCTCGACCAGCCTCGCGTTCCTGTCGGCGGGCGGCGCGGCGGCGAACCCGCAGGGCATCATCTACCAGGCCCACAACCCCTACCACATCAAGCAGGAGGCGCTGTTCGGCGAGGGCACGTACGCCTTCACGGACGCCTGGAAGCTCACCACCGGGCTGCGTCTGTACAAGTTCGACAGCCGCGCCGACGAGGAGACCGCCGGCATCCTGGCGGGCTCGGGCAACGCGGGGTCCACGCTCAATTCCTTCCGCCAGACCAACAGCGGCACCAACCCGAAGGCGACGCTGTCGTACGAGCCGACCCGCGATCTGACGGTGTACAGCACCATCGCGCGCGGCTTCCGCCCGGGCGGCATCAACCAGCAGATCCCGGCGAGCCTGTGCTCGATCAACACCGAGACCTACAGCTCGGACAACACCTGGAACTACGAGATCGGCGAGAAGGCGCGCTTCCTCGACCGGCGCCTGACGGTCAACGCCGACGTCTACTACATCAAGTGGACCGGCGTGCAGCAGACGATCAACCAGCCGTGCGGCTATCCGCTCACCGAGAACGCGGGCAATGCGGCCTCGTACGGTCCGGAGCTCGAGATCTCGGCGCTGCTCACGCCCGAGCTCACGTTCACCTTCACCGGGACCTATACGCACGCGACCATCACCTCGGCGAATGCGAACCTGACCGCTCAGGATCCGGCGCTCACCAACGGCCTGAATCTGCTGAACATCCCGAAGTACACGCAGACGGCCTCGATCACGTACGAGAAGCCGATCTCGACGGACTATCGGTTCAGCGCCCGCCTGAACAATTCCTACGTGGGCCAGTCGACGGACATCTCCTACACCTACGCGACGCTGCCGTCCTACGACCTCGTGGGCGCGCGCGTCGGTCTGATCGGCTCGAAGGTGTCGGCGTTCGTGTTCGCCGATAATCTCACCAACAAGCAGGCGAACCTCGGCATCAACACCGAGGCGTTCGCGTACATCATTCCGTCGCTCAATCGCGTGGTGACCAACCAGCCGCGCACGATCGGACTGGACCTGTCCTACAAGTTCTGACGCCGCAGCGGCGATGTTCCGCGAGGGCGCCCGCGCGAGCGGGCGCCCTCAGGGCGCGTGCAGCCGGTCCGCGGACCAGCCGCCGCCCAGATCCCCGATCAAGGACACCGCGTCGATGAGCCGGCTCTGCTCGACCGCGAGCGCGCTCTGCCGGTCGCTGAATTCGAGCTGCTGGGCCTGCGCCACCGTGGTGTAGTCGACCGTGCCGGCCTGGAATTCGGCGAGCGCGATCGCCGAGCCGCGGATCGCGTCGGTCACCGCCACGTCCAGGGCGCGCGCCTGCTCGCCGAGGATGCGCAGTCCCGAGAGGTCGTTCTCGACCGCCTGGAAGGCGCCGAGCACGGTGGCCCGGTAGCTCGCCACCGACCCCTCGTAGGCGGCCTTGGCCGCCGCGACGTTGGCCTGGCGGGCGCCGAAGTCGAGCAGCGTCTCGTTGGCGTTGGCGCCGAGGCTCCAGACGTGGTTGGCCGCGTGCAAAAGGCCCGCGAGCGGCGCCTGCGAGAAGCCCGCGGCCGCGGACAGCGTCAACGAGGGGTAATAAGCGGCGATGGCGACGCCCACGGCGGCGTTCTGCGCCGCCATGGTGCGCTCGGCGGCGGCGACGTCCGGGCGGCGCTCGAGCAGGGTCGAGGGCACGTCCAGCGGCACCTCGGGCAGCGAGGGCATCGCCGCCGACGGCGGGATCTCGAGATCCTCCGGATTGCGGCCCACGAGCACGGCGATGGCGTGCGCGAACTGGGCGCGGGCGACGCCGAGGCCGATGAGATTGGCCTGCGCGCTCTCGAGCGTCACGCGGGCGCCGATGACGGCCGAGGGCGGCGCGAAGGTGACGCCGGCCGAGCCCTGCGCCGCCACCACGCGCAGGGTATCGCCGTAGGCGGCGACGCCGCGGCGCGCGAGCTCGATGCTCGCGTCCGCGAGCCGCAGTTCGATCACCGTGACGGCGAGCAGCATCTGCTGCGACAGCGTGGCGTTGGCGAGCAGCGCCTCGTCGGTCTGGGCGACGGCGGCGGCCTGCTCGACCTGGCGGCGCAGCCGTCCCCACAGGTCGGGCGACCAGGCGGCGGTGCCCTCGAGGGTGGCGCTGCCCACCGAGCCCGACTGCGCGAGCGCCGAGGCGCCCGCCGTGCCGCCGCCGGTGCGGTTGATGCCGCCGCCGAGTCCGATGAGCGGATACAGCGCGCTGCGCGCCAGCGTCACTTCGGCGAGCGCCTGACGGTAGGCCGCCTCGCTCTGGCGCACCGTGAGGTTCGACACGGCGACCTGCGGCTCGAGCTCGTCGAGCAGCGGATCGTGGAACGCGGTCCACCAATCCCCCTTGGGCGCGCCGTCGGCGGGCCGGGCCTCGGTCCAGCCGGCGAGCTCGCGGTAGGCGGCCGGCACGGGCGCCTCGGGCCGCCGGT
>JAJXZV010000129.1 GCA_021779875.1 Pseudomonadota bacterium | reverse complement strand
CTCGATATCGATCTGCCGCGGTGATCGCGTTCTTCGACCGACCCGAGGCGGTGCGCGCGGCGCTCGCGCTGCTCGATCCGCTGGTGCCGGCCGGGCATATCCTGCACTGGAGCGCCACGCAGCGCGGCGGGCCGCCAACGCGCCCGATCGGCAGGCGCGGCGGTGGCGACTGAGCGGTCTGCCGGTGCACTGCATGTTGATTTCTATACTCATGAATATGAAGCATGATGACTTGCCGGATTTTGCCATATTCGCGCGTTCACGCCCGGGCTATCTCCTCGGCGGCAGGCAGGCCGATGCCCCGTGCGGGGCACCGCCCGAAGTCTGCTCGCGAAAGGAAATCGCCGTGGCCAGGGCTGCCAATACCCAAGTGGTCGTCGTCATCGGAGCCGGATCGATCGGTCAGGCGATCGCCCGGCGGGTGAGCGCGGGCAAGCACGTCATCCTCGCCGACCTGCGCCGGGAAGCCGCGGACGCGGCGGCGACGGTCCTCGCCGACGCCGGCTTCGAGGTCAGCACCGCGACCATCGACGTGTCCTCGCGCCCGTCGGTCCACGCGCTGGTCGGGAACGCCGCGGCGCTCGGCGAGGTCACCGGCCTCATCCATGCCGCCGGCGTGTCACCGTCGCAGGCTTCGCCGGCGACGATCCTCGCGGTCGATCTCTATGGCACCGCGCTGGTGCTCGAGGAGTTCGGCAATGTCATCGCGCGCGGCGGTGCCGGCGTCGTCATCGCCTCCCAGTCCGGGCACCGCCTGCCCGCGCTGCGCGCCGAAGAGAATGCCGCCCTCGCGACGACGCCCGCCGACGAGCTGCTCTCCCTCCCGATGCTCCGGCCCGATCGGGTCACCGACCCGCTCCACGCCTACCAGATTTCCAAGCGCGGCAACGCGCTCCGGGTGATGGCCGAAGCGGTGCGCTGGGGCAGGCGCGGGGCGCGGATCAACACGATCAGCCCCGGCATCATCTTCACGCCGCTCGCCCGCGACGAACTCGCCGGGCCGCGCGGCGCCGGCTACCGGCGGATGATCGAGATTTCCCCGGCCGGGCGCGGCGGCACTCCCGACGAGGTGGGAACGGTCGGCGCGCTGCTGATGGGCGCCGACGGCGCCTTCATCACCGGCAGCGACTTCCTGATCGATGGCGGCGTCACCGCCGCCTACTGGTTCGGCGACCTCACCCCGGAACGGGCCCCGGATTGAGCATCGGAATGGTGGCCCTGCCGACCCGCCCGGCGATCGAAGTCCTCACCATTGCCGAGCGAAGCGAGGAGCGATAATGCTGCGCCGGCGCCGACGTAGCTCAGTGGTAGAGCAACTGATTCGTAATCAGTAGGTCCTCGGTTCAAATCCGAGCGTCGGCACCAGTTAGATCAAAGGGTTACGCGCTACGGCCGACCGGGCGTCCTGGGATTAGGAATCACCTAGGAATCGCAGGCGTTGGCGACCTAAAGTGTTTGGTGCCCGCACTTCACTCTATGGGAGAGAACAGCGCCCGCGCATGCTTCTGAGGGGCTCGGTTTGCCAAGGTTGGGGTCGAGGGTTCGAATCCCTTCGCACGCTCCAGAATTCCTCAGGAAAATCAAGGACTTCGAAGCGGCCCTCTGGGGCCGTTTTTGCTTAGAGAAGCCCTGAGGACGCTTTTTCCAAGCTGAATCTGAGCGTTTGGTGGCGCGTCCCCGGTTAGGCGATCGCGTTCTCGGCGGCCACAGTCCCGGATATGACGGTGTACGGTTGGCTCAACGCGTCTGACGTGGCGATCTATAAATTCACAGAAACTATAGAACCGGCAACGCGATATGGCCCTGAGCCTGAAGGACCCTGAGACCGACCGCCTCGCCCGCGCGCTGGCGGCGCTGACCGGGGAGACGCTCACGGAGGCGATCCGCAAGGCGCTGGCCGAGCGGCTGGAGCGCGAGCGGATCCGACGAGGCCATCCGGGCGGCCTCGCCGGCCGGATCCGCGAGATCGGCGAGCACTGTGCTGCGCTGCCCGACCTGGCCCCGCCTGCGACGGGTGCACCGCCTGGGCCTGGTGCCGCGGGGGTGTGGCGCTGATGGTGGTCGATGGGTCGGTGCTGCTCGCCGTCCTGCTCCGGACACCGGATGCCGCCCGATTCGACGCCGCCCTCGCCGACGGGCCAGTCCGTCTGATCTCGGCGGTGACCCGGGCGGAGGTCGCCTGCGCCATCGAGGGCCGCAAAGGCGCGCCCGGCCGGACGGTCCTGGAACGGCTGCTGCGCGAGGGCGACTTCGAGACTGCCGCGGTCACACCGCAGCAGGCGGACCTCGCCGCTGATGCGTTCCGTCGGTTCGGCACGGGCCGGCAGTCTGCCGCACTGACCCTGGGCGATTGCTTTGCCTACGCCCTGGCCCAGACCGTCGGCCTGCCCCTGCTGTTCAGGGACGAGCGGTTCCGGCAGACAGATGTCGTTGCCGCCCTGCCCGGCGGATAGAGCGCTCAATGGCCCGCACGAAAACCGTCACACCCGAAGCCCTGGCTGCCCTGGGCGCCGAGGCGCTGGCCGAGGTGCTGATCGCGCACGCCGCGACCGATGCGGTCTTGCGCAAG
>JAJXZV010000076.1 GCA_021779875.1 Pseudomonadota bacterium | reverse complement strand
CCGCCGCACCCGCCGCGGCCGCGGTGCCCGCGGCACCCGCCGCCGCACCCACGGCGCCGCTCTGGGTGGCCGCCGACAAGATCAACGCGGGCGATACCGCGTGGATGCTGACTTCCACGGCGCTCGTGCTGATGATGACCATACCGGGCCTGGCGCTGTTCTACGGCGGCATGGTGCGCAAGAAGAACGTGCTCGCGACGCTCATGCAGAGCTTCGCGGTCTGCTGCCTGGTGACGATGCTGTGGTGGCTGTGCGGATATTCCCTGGCGTTCACGCCGGGCGGCGGCTTCCTGGGCGGCACGTCGCGGCTGCTGTTCGCGGGCATGGGCTTCGTGCACGCCGATGCCGGCAATCAGCTCACCGTGTCGCATCTCGCGCTCACCATCCCCGAGGCGGTGTACGCGATGTTCCAGATGACCTTCGCGATCATCACCCCGGCCCTGATCGCCGGCGCGTTCGCCGATCGCATGAAGTTCTCCGCCATGCTGGTGTTCATGGGCGTGTGGTCGCTGATCGTGTACGCGCCGATCGCGCACATGGTGTGGGAGCCGACCGGTTGGATGAGCGCCGCGGGCGTGCTCGACTATGCCGGCGGCACGGTCGTGCACATCAACGCCGGCATCGCGGGCCTGGCGAGCTGCCTGGTGCTCGGCAAGCGCCTGGGCTACGGGCGCGAGGCGATGCCGCCGCACAACCTCACGTTCACGCTCATCGGGGCCTCGCTCCTGTGGGTCGGCTGGTTCGGCTTCAACGCCGGTTCGGCCGGCGCCGCCGACGGCCGCGCCGCGATGGCGATGATCGCCACGCAGATGGCCACCGGGGCGGCCGCGCTCGCCTGGATGTTCGCCGAATGGGTGAGCAAGGGTAAACCCAGCGTGCTGGGCATCGCCTCCGGCGCGGTCGCCGGCCTGGTGGCGATCACGCCGGCCTCCGGCTACGTCGGCCCGACGCCCGCGGTGATCATCGGCCTGGTGGCGGGCGTCGTGTGCTTCATCGCGGCGACCTCGCTGAAGCATGCCTTCGGTTACGACGACTCGCTCGACGCCTTCGGCGTGCACGGCATCGGCGGCATCGTGGGCGCGCTGCTCACGGGGGTGTTCGCGAGCAAGGAGATCGCCGGGGTGGACGGCTCGTTGTTCACGCAGTTCAAGGGCGTCGTGGTCACCCTGGTGTACGGGTTCGTCGTGAGCTACGCGATCCTGAAGGTGATCGACAAGACCATGGGATTGCGGGTCACCGAAGAGCAGGAGCGCGAGGGCCTCGACATCTCGCTGCACGGCGAGCGCATCGAATAGCCCGCGCATGGCCGGATACGGACTCGCGACCTTCTGCGTGGCCTACGGCATGGCGGTGGCCACCCCGGGTCCCGGGGTGGCGGCGGTGCTGGCCCAGGGCCTCGGACGCGGCTCGGCGGGGGCCGCGCCGTTCATCGCGGGATTCGTGATCGGCGACCTGATCTGGTTCGCCGCCGCGGCGCTCGGCCTCGGCGCGCTGGCGCAGTCGGCGCACGGGGTGTTCATGGCGGTCAAGTACGCGGGGGCCGCGTACCTGCTGTACCTCGCCTACCGCCTCTGGACGTCGCGGGCGTTGCCGGTGCCCGAGGCCGGGGTCGCGCGCGGCGCCGAGTCGGCCCTCGACCTGTTCCTCGGCAGCCTCACCCTGACCCTCGGCAACCCGAAGCCGATGATCTTCTTCCTCGCCCTGCTGCCGACCGTGGTGCCGCTCGAATCGTTGACGCTCGCCGGCGGCCTCGAGGTGGCGGCGGCCATAGCGGTCATCCTGCCCGCGATTCTCGGCGCCTACGTGGTGCTCGCCGCGCGGGCGCGCCGCTGGCTGCGCGATGCGCGCGCCGTGCGGCTGCTCAATCGCGGCAGCGGTACCCTGATGGCGGCGGCGGCCGTCACCGTGGCGGTGCGCTGACGGCGGCGGTCTGCGGGTCGGGCAGGAACAACGCCGGGTCCACCCAGGCGTGATTGAGCACCAGGCCGAAGTGCAGGTGGGGACCGGTGACCCGGCCGGTCATGCCCACGGCGCCGAGCCGCTGGCCCGCCGCCACCCGCTGGCCCGGCCGCACGTCGATCGCGCTCAGATGGCAGTACATGCTGATGAGGCCGCGGCCGTGATCCACGAACACGGTGTTGCCGTTGAAGAAGAAATTGCCCGTGTCGAGCACCGTGCCGGCGATCGGGCTCGAGACCGCCGTGCCCAGCGCGGCCGCGATGTCCATGCCCGAGTGGGGATTGCGCGCCTCGCCGTTGAAGACCCGGCGCATGCCGAAGGAGCTGCTGCGCACGCCCGGCACCGGAGGCGTGAATCGCAGGCTCTCGGGAGGCGCGTCGCTGAAGCGCGCGAGCGTGCGTTCGATGCGTACCCGTTCGCGGCGCACGCGCGCGAGATCCCGCGCCGACAGATCCACCTTCTGGCCGGCGCGTGTCACCCTGCGGCTGGCCGGGTCGATCTGCAGATCACCCCACTGCAGCGCGGTCTGCGCACGCCCCGCCGCACGGCGACGCAGCGCGCGCATGCGCGCGGCCAACTCGCCCGGATCAAAGGGCTTGGTCAGGTAGTC
>JAJXZV010000391.1 GCA_021779875.1 Pseudomonadota bacterium | reverse complement strand
ATTCGAGGCGGTGCTGGAGCAGGCCGTGCGTCATCCGGCCACGGTCGTGCGCAACGACGGCGATGCGCTCACGGCATTGCGCGGCGCAGGCACTCGACTCGAGGCCGAGTACTACCTGCCGTTCCTCGCACATGCCTCGATGGAGCCGCCGGCGGCGACGGCGCGCATCGTGGATGGCCATTGCGAGGTGTGGGCGCCGGTTCAGGATCCGCAGGGCGTGCGCGATCTGATCACCGGTCTGCTCGGCATGAAGGAAGCGGACGTCACGGTGAACGTGACGCTGCTCGGCGGAGCCTTCGGGCGCAAGTCGTTGGGCGATTTCGCGGGCGAAGCGGCCGTGTTGAGCCAGGCCATGGGCGGTACGCCGGTCAAGGTCATGTGGACCCGGGAGGACGATATCCGCCACGACTATTACCAGGCCGTGGCGATGGAGCGACTGGAGGCGCGCCTCGGCCCCGATGGGCTGCCGGTGGCGTGGCTGCACCGCTCGGCCTCACCGACCGAGGACGCCACGTTCGAGGCCGGCGCCGAGGGGGAGGATGACAGCGAGTACGGCATGGGCATGATCAATGTCCCGTTCCAGATACCGAACCTCCGCCTGGAGATTCCCAAGGTACCGGCCTATACGCGCATCGGCTGGTTCCGCTCCGTCTACAACATCGCACACGGCTTCGCCATCCAGAGCTTCATCGATGAGCTCGCGCATGCGGCCGGGCGCGATCCGCGCGATTACCTGCTGGCGCTGCTCGGGCCGCCGCGTCGGGTCGATCCGCGCACCCTGTCGGATCAGTGGAACTACGGCGAGTCCCCCACGCGCTATCCGCTCGACACCGGACGGTGGCGCGCGGTGATCGAGCGGGCGACCCGCGAGGCCGGCTGGGGACGCGCGCTGGCGAAGGGGCGGGGCCTGGGGCTCGCGGCCACCTACAGCTTCATGAGCTACGCCGCCGCCGTGGTCGAAGTCGAAGTCGATGGGGCCGGACGGATCATCGTCCCGCGGGTGGATATCGCCTTTGACTGCGGTCCGCAGGTCAATCCCGACCGGGTTCGCGCGCAGCTCGAGGGCGCCTGCATCATGGGACTGACGCTCGCCAAGTACGGCTCGATCACCTTCAAGGACGGGCGCGTGCAGCAGTCCAACTTCGACGACTTCCCCCTGCTGCGACTTCCCGAGGCGCCGCGCGAGATTCACGTACACGTGCTCGAGTCGGGCTTCGACGTGCCGCTCGGCGGAGTGGGTGAGCCCGGCCTGCCCCCGATCGCCCCGGCGCTCGCCAACGCCATATTCGCCGCAACGGGCCGGCGCATCCGACGTCTGCCCATCGGCGAGAAACTGACTTGATCGTGACGCGGGCCGTGGCGCCGATGGGGCTGAGGCCTGTGGCCGACCGCCGCTAAAAGGCGGCAGCCGCAGCGTGCTGTATGCGGCGGGCGGGCTGCGCCCAGCACGGTCGTGTCCTCTTGCGCGCAATGCCATGTGGAGAACGGTCGATGAAGCACCTCGGCAAGATGGCGGTTGCGTCGGCTCTGCTCGGCTGTGCGCTGATCTCGACTGCGCGGCCGGGCGAACCCGGCGCGGCCGGGCCGAGCGGAATCACCGCCGGAAACGTGACCGATCAGCGAGTCCTCGCCGAGGCGTCGAGCGGGTTCGACTGGCTGGTGAACGGACGGTATGAGCAGCAGCACTTCAGTCCCCTGAAGCAGATCAGCGCGGACAACGTGAAGCAGCTGGGGCTGGCGTGGTATCTGAACATCCCCAGCGCGATGGGGCTCGCCGCCGAGCCGATCGAGGTGGACGGCGTCATCTACCTCTCGGCGCCGTTCGATCGTGTCTACGCCGTGAATGCGGCGACGGGCAAGGTGTTGTGGACGTTCGCGCCTCAGGTGCGCCTCGATCACTACCGCAACTCCTGGGCCGCGCGGACCAACCGGGGCGTGGCGGTGTGGCGGGGGCGGGTTTACGTCGGTACCGGCGACTGCCGGCTGCTCGCATTGGATGCCGCCAGCGGTGCCGTACAGTGGCAGACGCAGGTCTGCAATCCTGATCAGACGGGCATCACGGGTTCCCCGCGGGTCGGCGGCGGCCGGGTCTACATTGGGTACAACGGCGGGGACACGGGGGTACGCGGCTCGATCCTCGCGGTGGACGCTGCGACCGGCCGACACGTGTGGCGGTTCTGGACGGTGCCCGACAGCCCGAGCGGGCTCGATCCAAAAGAGCCCGCGCTGGCGCTGGCGGCAAAGACCTGGACGGGCAAGCGCTGGTGGACGACGGGCGGCGCGTCCGTCTGGACGGCCATTACGTACGATGCACAAGATCATCAGGTCATCTTCGGCACGACGGCCTCCGATCCGGACATGCTCTACGGCGACCGGATGGATCTGACGGTCGGGGGCAGGAAGCTATTCTCCGGCTGCATCGTTGCCGTGAATGCGGCCACCGGTCGGTTGAACTGGTATTACCAGACGAGTCCTCACACCGAGAACATGCAGATCGTCCTGGCGCACCTGACCCTCGGTGGGCGACAGCGATACGTCGCGATGACCGTGCCGAAGAACGGCACGTTTTACGTTCTCGATG
>JAJXZV010000024.1 GCA_021779875.1 Pseudomonadota bacterium | reverse complement strand
CGCGGCCCGCGTGCACGAACGGCAGCGCCGGCTGGCGCTCGAGCAGCAGGTCGAACTGGGCGAGCGCCTCGGCATAGAGGTCCTGGCGCATCAGGCACAGCGCCAGCGCATTGCGCGCGGCGGTGTCCTCCGGCGCGAGCGACACCGCCCGGCGCAGCAGCCGCTCCGCCTGCTCGATGCGCCCCTCGTGCTCGCGCTTCAGCGCCACCAGGTTCAGCACCAGAGGATGCGACAGGCCGCTCGCGAGCGCCTCCTCGGCGAGCGCCGCGGCGTCGGCATGCCGGCCGCCGCGCGCCATCTCGCTCATGGCGCGCAGCGCCTGCGCGTCGGCGGCCGGATCACGCGCCATCGGCGTCTAGCGCGCCCACAGGCGGTGCAGGTTGCCGATGGCGTAGTCCATCTGCGTGAGGTTGCGCCAGTCCATCTTGAGCCCCTCGAGGGCGCGCACCTCGTTCAGGGTGTACAGGATGTGCCGCTGCATCTGATCGGGGATCTGGCTCTCGATGAAGGTGATCACCACCAGGCGCTCGCCCGAGATCACCGGCGAGACCTGGTGCACGAAGGTCGAGGGATAGAACACGGCGCTGCCCGGCTTGCCCTTGATGCGCAGCTCCTCGCTGCCGAAGTAGGCGATCAGTTCGCCGCCCTCGTAGGTCGAGGGGTCGGAGACGAAGATCGTGCAGGACACGTCCGAGCGCAGCGGCGGCTGGCCCAGGGGCAGGAAGGCGGCGTCGACGTGCGCGCCGTAGTTCATGCCGGCCCGGTAGACCGTGAGCTGCGGCAGCGCGACGCGCTGCGGATAGACGAAATTGCGCGCCTCCTGGCTGCGGTGGAATGCCGCGAGCGCGAGTTGCGAGGCCTGCTGGCCGAGCGGCTCGTTCGGATCGGCGATCAGGTTGTTCTTGGTGGTGTTGTGGGGGTTGGAACGCCGGCCGTCGTGGAACGGGGCCTGGCGGGCGATGCCGGTGAGGGTCTGCACCTCGTCGGGGGTCAGGAAATTCTCGATTTGCAGGAACATGGCGTCTCTCGTCGAAGGGGCTCGGACGTGGATCGGACACCGGTCTCGGCCGGCCGTGAGGGCGCAGTATAAACCGCCTCCCGCATGGGGAACTCGGTGCGCTGTTGCACTATCCTACGGACATCGGCCTCAAGAGGGAGTACGCCATGTCGCCATCGCTTCGTCCATGGGCTTTGTTCGGGCTGCTGCTCGCCGCCACCGTGCCCGCCGTGGCCCAGGAGACGCCGGCCGCGAGCGCCGCGGCGCCGCCGGGCCCTTCGGCGGAGATGCTGAAGAAGGCCAAGGACGTCGGCCTGCATCCGGAGAACCGCCGCGGTGCCACCGTGTATTGCTGGGAGGACGCGGAGGTCGGCACCCGCTTCAAGACCAAGAAGTGCGTGCCCGAATCCCAGCTCGACGAGTTGGTCGCGCGGCGCGAGGCCGCGCAGCAGAACGCGCGCCAGGGCAACTGCGCCGGCTCGAACTGCAGCCACTGATCGAGGGTGCTAGGCGCCCTCGAGTGCGGCCCGCAGCGCCGCGAGCTGCGGCAGGTAGTGGCGCGCACGCCCCGAGGATCGGCGGTGCACGGGCTCGCGCACCTGCCACACGCTCGCCGTCCTGACCATGCGCCCGGAGGCCGGGACCTCGAGGCAGGCCTCGTCCCAGTCGAGCCCGAGGAATTCGACCAACGGACGCATCACCGCCCGCGGATCGGCCACCAAGGCATCGTAATCGACGTCGTGGATGTCGGCGCCGTAGAGGGCGCGCCAGTGGCGCATCAGCCGCCGGTATTGCCGGAAATAGTGGCCGATGTCGTCGAGGTCGAGCGCGTAGCTCATGCGCTGATCCAGGTGCAGAAAGAAGATCGACAGGCAGTTGTCGAGCGCATCGCGCATCGTATGCACGATCTTCGCCTGCGGAAACAGGCGCTTGGCCAGGCCGATCAGGAGGAAATTGTCCGGGCGCTTGTCGGTGACCCGGTCGGCGCCCGGGAAGATCTGCGCCAGCGCCTGCCGGTAGTCGGCGGCGAGCGCGGCGAGCCGCGCCGCCGGCTGCCGTGGCATCGACTCGGGAAAGGGTGCGAGCGGCCCATCCGCGAGTCGCGGCAGCAGGTCGAGCTCGCCGCCGGCCGTGACGCGCGGATGTCCGGCGAGCAGCTGCTCGAGCAGCGTCGAGCCGGAGCGGAACATGCCGCACACGAAGATGGGGTACGGCGCCTGACCCGCGGCGGCGCCTGACGTGGCGACCGCGTCGGCGATGGCCGGTTCGCCGCCCGCCGGGAACGCCGCGATCAGCCGGTCGATCAGCCGTTCGTGCACCAGCCGGTCGTAGCGCGCGACCCCTGGGGGAGCGGACTCGCGGCTCGCGCGATTGGCGGCCGCGTAGGCCTCGAACGCGGGCCCGTACTCGCCGCAGGCGTCGAGCGCACGGCCGAGCGCGAACCCCAAGTCGGCGCGCTCCGCCGCGCCGGTCCCGGGCGCCGCTAGCGCGTGCCGCAGGCGGTCGATCCAGGGATCCGTCCCCGCGTGGAACGTGTGCACCCCCGCGCGGCGCGCCAGCGCCAGTGCGCAGGCCGGATCGAGCGCGAGCACCCGCTCGTACAGTTGCGCGGCGTCCGCGCGGCGGCCGAGATCCTCCTGCAGATTCGCGAGGTTGAGCAGCGCGGGCACGTAGGCCGGATTCAACTGGAGCGCCGATTCGAGCTCGCGCTCGGCCGCCTCCGGCTGGCGCAGGTCCTCGGCGAAGAGGACGCCGCGGTTCAGGTGAATCTCCTCCGGGCGCGCGGCGCCGCACTCGAGCGCCCGGCGATAGGATTCGAGCGCCGCCTCGAAGCGCCGCGCGCGCCGCTGCAGGAGCGCCAGGGAATACCAGCCGTCGGCGTGCCCGGGCACGAGCGCCAGCGCGCGCTCGTAGCCCAAGAGCGCCTCGGCGAGCCGGCCGCGGCGCTCGAGCGCGCGAGCCTCGAGCATCAGCGCCTCGGCGCGAGCCGTCTCGTCCACTCTCGATGTCTCATGCCTGTCCATCCGGCACCGTAGCGCAGGTATCGGCGCGCACGCAACTCGTGGCATGCTTCGCCGATGAACGACACGCACGAGCATCCGGCCGCGGGACGCGAGGCCCTGCGCATCACCACCCTGCAGGCGCACATCCTCGAACAGCAGGCGAACCACCCCGGGGCGAGCGGCACGCTGTCGTGGATCCTGTCCGCGCTGTCGATCTCCGCGAAGATCATCGCGGACCGCGTGCGCCGCGCGCGCCTCGAGAACGTGCTCGGCAGCGTCGGCACCGAGAACGTGCAGGGCGAGGTGCAGCAGAAGCTCGACGTGCTCGCGAACGACGTGCTGATGCGCACCCTCGCCGGCCGCGAGGGCGTCGCCATCGTCGCCTCGGAGGAGAACGAGGAGCCGGTGATCCTGCGCGACGGCAGCCACTCGGTGCCGCGCTACTGCGTGCTGTTCGATCCGCTCGACGGTTCCTCGAATCTCGACGTGTGCGGCGGCGTCGGCACCATCTTCAGCATCCTCGAATTCCAGCCCGGCCGCGCGCGCGCCGAGGAGTCGCTCCTGCAGCCCGGCGCGCGGCAGATCGCGGCCGGCTACGTGCTGTACGGATCCTCCACGGTGTTCGTGCTGACCACGGGCGGCGGCGTCGACCTGTTCGTGCTCGATCCGGGCATCGGCGCGTTCATGCGGGTCGAGCGCGGCCTGCGCATCCCGGCCGGCAACAAGACCTATTCGGTGAACGAGGGCCACCGCGCGGGGTTCGAGCCGGGACTGCGGCGCTATCTCGACTGGGCGCAGGCCCACGGCTACTCGAGCCGCTACACCGGCGCCATGGTCGGCGACGTGCACCGGATCCTATTGAAGGGCGGCGTGTTCCTCTATCCGTCGACGCAGAAGGCGCCGGAGGGCAAGCTGCGGCTCATGTACGAGGCCAATCCCATGGCCATGATCATCGAGCAGGCCGGCGGCAAGGCGATGGCCGGCCCGCACCGGCGGATCCTGGAGGTCCCGCCGGTGGGCGTGCACCAGCGCACCCCCGTGATCCTCGGCGCCGCCGATCAGGTCGACGCCGTGCTCGCGCACCTCGGCCCGTGAGTCGGCGCGCTCAAGGCGCCTGACGCGGCGCGCTAAACGGCGCGATCACCGACCGGAATTCGGGCATGGCCTCGCAGTGGGCACAGAGCGCGGCGAGCGCCGGATACACGTACGATCCCCGCTCGGCCCCCACGGCTTCGCAGAGATAAGTGAACGCGCAGGTCACCGTCACGTCCGCCTGCGACAATCGATCGCCGACCAGCCAGACCGCGCCCGCCGCGCGGGCGCGCCGCTCGAGTTCGCCGAGCGCACCGTGCATCTGCGCGGCGCAACGTTCCACCCACGGCTCGTGGCGCTTCTCTTCCGGGCGGAAAGCCGCTTCGTAGACCTGCAAGGCGCCCTTCTCCGCGGCACCGGTCGCGATCGCCATGATATTGAGCGCCGCGCGCCGCTCCGCGCCCGCCGCCGGCAGCAGCGCCCGCTCGGGGCCGGCGCGCTCGTCCAGATGGTCGAGGATCGCCGCCGACTCGATCAGCGCCTCGCCGTCGTCGAGCACCAAGGTGGGCACCCGGCCGAGCGGGTTGAACTCCCGGATGAGCTCGAAATCCCGCCCCACCGACCAATTGCGGTGTTCGTACGGCAGGCCCAGCAGATTCAACGTGACCGCCACCCGCCGAACGAACGGCGAATCGTACATGCCGATGAGCACCATGTTCAGTGACCTCCCTTCACGATGAGCCCGGCGGCCGCGAGCGCCGCCGCGAGTTCCCCTTCGATGCGCGCGGCCTCCGCGCGCCGGATGTATTGCAGGTGCCGCACGGGCCCGTGGAGCACCTCGAGCCCGCGCTTCAACACGCTGCCCGCCGCACGGATCCCCGCCTTGTGCTGATCGAATCGCTCGGCCGCCGGGTAGCGGCTCATGCCGACGTACAGACCGAACGGGCCCTCGCGCCGCTCCCGGTAATCGAGCAGCACCAGATAGATGTGCGAACGCCCGGATGCGGCGGCGCGAAAGCCGCCCGCGATCCGGTACACCTCGGGCAGCCAGGCCACGTGGCGCATGGGCAGCCAGTCCGGAATGGACTCGGCGGCCCGCGCCCACAGCCGCTCGAGCGCCTGCTCGACGTCGGGACCTGAGGCGCCGCGCATCCATTGCTCGTGCACGCAATGCGCCCCGAGCGCCCCGTCGCCGAGCCCCAGGGCCCGGTCGAACAGGCCGGCGAGCCGGGGCCCCGACAGCGCGCGCAGAGGACGCGCCCCCGGGGGCGCATCCGCATCGGGCATCGACGGGAAAGATGCCTTCGAGGCCGGGATCATGCCTCTACCATACGTGCCGATCCGCACCGAGACAATCTCAAGGGCGGCGCTGGGCGTCGCCGGCGCGCCAGCGGATCTCCCCGAGGCAGGGATCGAGCAGCCGCTCGACCTCCGGATCGAGCCCCCGCGTTCGCAGGAGCGCGAAGGCGCGGATCCGGGCGGCCGGAAACGCCGTTTGGAGCCGGCTCGCGGCGGCCAGCAGGGTGCGGCCCTTGGTGATCACGTCATCGACCAGCAGCACCTGATCGAGGACCGGGCCGGCCCTCTCCACCGCCATGGAGACGTAGTGCCGGTGGACCGTGGGCCGCTCGCAGGGCTTCGCGGCGGCCGAGCGCGGCACCGCGTGCACGCGCCGCAGGCCGGTCCACACGGCGCTCCCGAACCCGTGGTGCAACAGCGCGGCGACCAGCTGCTCGGTGACGGACTCCGCGCCCGTGCGCCGCGGCGCGCTGCCCGGGACCGGCACGAGCACGAGGCGCGCATCCAGGAACTCCCGCAGCCGCTCCGTCTCCTCGCAGGTCCGGCGGGCCCGCGACGCGCATCGATCCAGGAACCCGGCGTCCGCCGATTTGAGCCGCGCTCTCAAGCATCGCGATCGACGCGACGCCGCGCACGAGCCGTGCGGCGAATAGGTGTACACCGAGACGAACGGGAGCGAGCGAATCACGGGACACGAGCTCACGGCGCGAGGTCGTCGTCGCGGCTGCGATCCGCCGCCGGTTCCGCCGCGGCGCGCGCGGATCCCTCGCGCATGCGCAGCCAGTTCTCGCGAGCCTGCCGGCGCAGCTCCTCGAGGGCCTCGATGCCGGCCGGCGCCTGGCGCGGCGCCGATGCGGCGCGCTCCTGCCGCTGCGCCTCGAGCGCCCGATGCCGCTCGCGCATCCGTTCGGCCACCGGACTGTAGTGACCCTGGCGCTCCAGCTCGAACGCGATCCGCGGGATGTAGGGGCGCGGCAGCCGATCGATGCCCCGCGCGGCCAGTGAGCGGTGATCCACCCGGGCCTCGAGGCCGGCCGCGCGCAGCGCCTCGTTGGTCACCACGGCCCAACGCTCGCGCACGTGGAAGAGCTCGTTGACCGCGGGACCGAGCCCCAAGGCGCGGCGCCGGGTGTCGCTCAGCTCCAGCGCGGTCTTCGCGCCCAATCCCTCGATCGAGACCTCGCGCGTGGTGGCCAGCAGGTGTGCGTGGAAATTCCGCGGATCGCTCTGCGCGTAGTCACGCGGCCCGTGGATCGACAGGTCGACGGCGAACCGGTACCGATCGGCCAGCTCCTGGGAGAAGCCGCGCGCCAGCGCGAGCCGCCGCCCGTGATCGAGTTCCGCGGGCAGAGCCACCAGGTACTCGCGCGCCACTCGGGCGTTCTTGCGCGACTCCGCCGCCTCGGCCGCATTCCAGAGTCCCGCCCGGTCACGCAACCACGCCGGCTCCGGGCCCGCGAGTCCGTCCGGCAGCACGATCTCCGCGTGCATCACCCCCGGGCGCGCGGCGTGGTCGTGAATGCGGCCGGTGCGCTCGTCGCGCAGCCGCTCGCCGGCCCGGTACGCGGCGGCGCCGACCGCGCTGCTGCCGTTCGCGCGGCCGAAATTCTTGAGATACAGGTGATAGACGGCCATCAGCCGACGAGCCGCGCGATGCCCGGGGGATCGACGCCATAACCCGCCGCGTCGGCTTCGATCGGCTCCGGCACGACGACGAGTTCGATGGCCTCGGCCTGCGCCGGGGACATCGGCACGAAGGCGCCGTCGGCCTCGCCGTGCAATTCCTCCTCGCTCGCGGGCAGCGCGCACCGCTCGCAGTGGTTGGTCCAGTGCGCGTCCTCGCCGGCATCGGCCGCCGGCGCCCGGTAGTCCGGTGCGAGCGCGGCGAGCCGCCGGCGCACCGGTTCGCTGATCCTGCCGACGTAGAAGAGCACGGCGCACACGCTCTGCGGCGTCCAATCCCCGTCCTCCAGGACCTCGTGCCCGGCCGGGAGCACCAGGGCGAACACGGGAGTCGGGGCGCCGCAGGCGCGGCACACGGCCGGGGCGCGGGCGATGCCGTAGCGGGGCGAGCGCACGTTCACGGCCGCGGCCCGAAGGACACCTCGAACCACCCGCGCGAGCTCGCGTGGCGCAGGTATCCCGAGAAATCGGCGAGTTGCTCGAGCTGGGAGGGCATCACCGCCGCCTCGGTGACGTGCTGCTCGCTCACGCTGCGCGAGCGGCGCCCGCCGCGTCCGCTCCAGGCGGCGTCGCGATCGCTGCCCCGCGAGACCTGGCGCCTGACGACCTCGCGCTCGCCGATCAGGCGCGAGGCGAACTGCGACGTGCCGCCCTGCTCGCTGCCGGAGCAGCGCAGGATCAGCGTGTTGCCGCAGTTCTCCACGATGGTCTGCGCGTCCCCGTGACCGTACGTGCAGGACACCTGCGCGATCGACTGGAAGCCGAGCACACAGCGGCCCCCGAACTTTCGCAGGCGAGCGAGCGCGTCCTTCAGTCCATCGATGGGGCCGAGCGCGTCCAGCTCGTCGATCACGAACCACAGCCGCTGGTCCCGATCCTCCGGCTGGCTCATGGCCTCGAAGATGGCGAGCCGGATCCAGGCGGCGATGACCGAGCGCAGCGCCGCGATCTGCCGCGCCCGATAGGGAACGAACAGGACTGCACCCGCGTCCGGATCGCGCACCCAGTTGCGCACGGCGAACGGCGTCTGCCGCTGCCGGCGGACGTGCTCGAGCGCTGCGAGCGCCGAGACCGCCACGGACCGGATCGAGCCGAACATCCGGGCGTTGTCCGGATCGAGAAAGGGTTGCGCCGGCGTGTCCTCGAGCATCGGCCGCAGCTCCGAGGGCGGTGCGGCCGAGATCAGCCGCCACAATTCACCGGCGTCCGCGCCGCCCGCGCGTCGCAACCCCATCATGAGCGCCACGAGCAGCGTCCGCGCATACCCGCGCCACTCCCGCGCGGACGCATCCTCGCTCGCCGGGATCAGGGCGCTCGCGAGCTGCTCGATGTCGTAGGCCTGCTCGATCTCGGCGAACGGATCCCAGCGCACCGAGGCGGGCTCGAAGGGGTTCAACACGAGATCGCCCCGATACCGGTCGAAGAATCGCCGGCGATAGCCGCCGTCCGGATCGGCGATGAGCGCGCGGTCGCCGCGCGCCAGGGCGGCGGCGAGCAATTCGCGGATCACGGTGGACTTGCCGGTGCCGGTGGTGCCCACGATCTTGAAGTGCTTGGTCTCGTCGCTCGCCGGGATGGCGATGCCCGCGAGGGTGAGCAGCCGCGGATCGCGCTGGCGGCGCCTCCGGGCCCGCCGCTGGGCCGCGGCGCCGCGGCGCACGAGCACGCCCCGCTTGTGGGCCTCGCCGGTGCCCCGCCGTCGGCGGGTCGCGGCGAGCATCGCGAGCGCGAGCGCGCCGGCCATGATCAGCGGCAGTCCGGGCATGTCAGTACCCCTTCACCACGTAGTAATCCGAGTCCTCGCCGTACGCCGGCGCCTTGCGGTCGACGCGCACGCACAGCCGGCCGTCCGCGCCGCAGCGGCGCCAGGCGATCCGGCCGCCGCGCTGCTCGAGGCGGGCCACGTTCTGTGCGAGCGCGTCGCGCTGGGCGCGCAGCGCCGCGACCTCCGCGGCCGAGGGCAGCGCCAAGCGGACCAGGCCGAGCGGGATCGCCGTGCACAGCACGGCCGAGGCGCACTGCCACCCGAGGGCGCGCCAATTCGCGGCGCGCTTCACCGCGTCGAGCGCCTCGACCGCCTGCCGGGCCGCGAGCGCGAGTTCGCGCAGCTCCTCGGTCATGGCGCGGCGGATGGTGTCGCGCACCACCGTGTCGAGATCCGCGGTGTGTGCGCGCAGCTTCTCGAGCTGCGCCTCGGCGAGCCGCTGATGCAGCTCCGCGCCTTCCATCAGCAGACCCCACTTCATGCCCTCGGCATCGAGGGGTCGGGCCGCGTCATTCATGGGTGCGCTCCGTCCGCGCGGCCGCGGCGCGCTGCGGGACCGGCGCCTCGGCGACGCGGCGCCGGCGCCAGGCGTCCACCGCGTCGAGCCGCACGCGCTGCCATTGCGGCGCCGAGGCCCGTTTGAAGTAGCCCGTCAAATCCGCGAGCTGCTCGATCTGCGAGGGCAGCACCGCCGTCTCGATCCGCCGCTGCTCGCTGGCGGTCACGGTCGCGAGCCATTCGGCCGGCCGGCGGCTGCGCGAGAGCGCGGTGCGGGTCACCTCCCGTTCGCCGATGAGCTGCGAGGCGAAGCGCGCGGTGCCGCCGCCCTCGCTGGCCGAGCAACGCAGGATCAGGGTGTTCCCGCAGTTCTCCACGATGGTGTGCGCATCCCCCGCCCCGTAGGTCGAGGACACCTGCGCGATCGACTGGAAGCCGAGCACGCAGCGGCCGCCGAACTTGCGCAGACGCGCCAGCGCGTCCTTCAGGCCGTCGATCTGGCCCAGCGCGTCGAGCTCGTCGACCACGAACCACAACCGCCGGCCGGCGCCGCCCGCGGCGGCCTCGGCCGCCTCGGCGCCGCCCATGGTTTCGAAGATCGCCAGGCGCATCCACGCCGAGATCGGGGAGCGCAGCGCCGCGATCTGTCCGGCCTTGTAGGGCATGAACAGCACGCCGCCCGAGCCCTCGCGCACCCAGCGGCGCACGGAGAACGGCGCCGAGCGCTGCGCCGCCACGTGCTCCAGG
>JAJXZV010000229.1 GCA_021779875.1 Pseudomonadota bacterium | reverse complement strand
CGCGGCGGCGCCCTCGCACGCGGGCGTGACCGCCAATTGCGCGAGCTGCCACAACGGCGTCCTCGCCGCGGGCAAGCCGGCGGCGCACGTGGCGAGCAACGGCGCCTGCGAGAACTGCCACACCACGCTCGGCTGGACGCCGGCGCGCTTCGACCATCGCGGCGTGAGCGCGAGCTGCGTCAGCTGTCACAATGGCGTCCGTGCGCCGGGCATGCCGGCGCGGCACGTGTCCACGGCGCGCGACTGCGGCACCTGCCACGGGGTGCTGTCCTGGTCCGCCGCGCGCTTCAACCATCTCGGCGTCAGTGCCCTCTGCCAGAGCTGCCACAACGGCGTCGCCGCCACGGGCAAGCAGCCGCGGCACCTCATCACCACCCGGGACTGCGGCACCTGCCACAACACGCTCGGTTGGAACGTCGTGGCGCCGATGAGTCCGCCCGCTCAGGTCCCCGCGCCGGCGCCCTCGGCGCCGCCGCCCGCAAAGCCCACCGCCAGCGGTCCGGCCAAGTGACGGGGGCCGGAGAGCGCGGCCTGGAGCCCGTGCGGCCGGCGGCTCTGGGCGTCCTGCTGGCGCTGTGCGTCGCGGCCTTCCTGTGCCCCGTGCGCGCGCGCGCGGCCGGCTTCTTGTCGGGTCCCCTGGTGCAGTACATCGACGCCCAGGAACTCGAGGATCACGCCGACATCACCGTGCAGTTCGCCTGCACCGTGTTCTACGTGGGCAGCGCCCCCGCGAGCCGCGGCGATCACACGCGGATCACGCTGCGCCTCGGCGCCGATTGCGGCACGCAATTCGGCGCCCTGCCGCCGGAGCTGCCGCTGGTGGGCGGCGGCGGCAAGCTGGTCACCGGCGCGCGTCTCGACGCGACCATCCCGGGCGAGGTCATGCTCGAACTGACCTGGTCGCGCACGCTCGACTTCGTCATGGCCCCGAGCGCCTCGGGCTCGGGGCTGCGCGTGCGGCTGCTGTATCCGAAGCCGCGCAAGGGCACGGGCCTGCTCGCGGAACCGCAGACGCCTGCCGGGTATTCGGTCAATCTCGACTCCTCGCGCAGCGCGATCGCGCGCGAGACGGTCGAGGCCGCCGCCACGGCCCTGCAGGCCCAGGCCTACGTGTCGGAGACCGACCTCGAGGGCGAGCATTGGTACCGCCTGCGCGTCGGCCCGTTCGCGACGCGCGCCGAGGCGCAGCGGGTGCTCGCGATCGCCCAGCCGAACTATCCGCGCGCCTGGATCGCCGAAGGCGACGAGCAGGCGGACATCGCCGTGGTCGATCGGGCCGGCGTGACCGCGCCGGCCGCCGCCGCGCCCACCGATCCGCCGCTGCCCGACGAGCAGCGCGCGAAGATGCTGAAGGATGCGCGCCAGGCGCTCGATCAGCGCCGCTTCCCGGAGGCGGTCGATCTGCTCACCCGTCTGCTGCGCCAGCCGGAATACCCCGCGCGCGCCGACGCCCAGGAACTGCTCGGCCTGGTGCGCGAGCGCGCCGGCCAGCTCGCGCAGGCCAAGGCCGAGTACGAGGAGTACCTGCGCCGCTACCCGAACGGCGCGGCGGCGGCGCGGGTCCGCAGCCGTCTGCAGGCGCTGATCTCGGCGTCCCTGCAGCCGAGCTCGGGGACGACCTTCCAGGCGGCCGCCCCGGAGCGCTGGACCATGGCGGGCAGCGCCTCGGTGAGCTATCAATACGGCAAGGATCAAACGGTGTCGCTCGGCAACACCACGACCAACAACACCCTGAGCTCGGCGCTGGTATACGGCGACCTGCTGCTGCGCGACCGCGGCGAACGTTACGATTTCACGGCGCGGATCGATGCCGGTTACGCACAGAACTTCGTCTCGACGTTCAATCTCGGCAACCAGGATCAGACCACCGCGGCCTACCTCGAGGTCACCGACAAGACCTTCGGCCTGACCGGCCGCTTCGGCCGCCAGACCCTCGCCTCACAGGGCATCGTCGGATTGTTCGACGGGGCGTTCGTGGGCCTGCAGCTGAACCCGAAATGGTCGGTGAGCGCCGCGGCGGGCCTGCCGGTGTACACCGGCTTCACGACGGGCACCGGCCAGCAGAAATTCGGCACCGTGACGGCCGAGTTCGATCCGTTCCACCAGACCTGGGTGTTCGACGTGTACGCGTTCGATCAGATCAACGCCGGCCTCACGGAGCGCCGCTCGATCGGCTTGCAGACCCGCTACAGCGAATCCGGGCGAACCGCGGTGATCCTGGTCGACTACGACATCGCGTTCCAGCAGCTCAATTCGGCGACCCTGATCGGCAACGCGAAGGTCGGGGAGTCCTGGGTGCTCGGATTCGACGCCGATCACCGCCGCAGCCCGCTGCTCGAACTCAGCAACTCGCTCATCGGATTGAATTCACCCGACGTGGCGGCGCTGCAGGCCCAATATCAGTTGACCCCCCAGCAGCTGCGGCAGCTCGCGCTCGACCGCACCGCGATCAGCGACACCCTGGTGCTGTCGGCGAGCCGTTCCCTGGGCGAGCGCTGGCAGTTCATGGCGGATCTGGGCGCCCTCGAGCTGTCGGGCACGCCGGCGTCGCCGGCGGTCCAGGCCACCGGCTTCCCGGGCGTGCCGGCGATGCCGTCCACCGGCCTCGACAAGAACGCGTCCGTGCAATTCTCGGGCTCGAGCCTCATCCAGGCGAGCGATCTGCACATCTTCAGCCTGCGGTTCGACGATTCGCCGCTCGCGCGCAGCATGACCTACTCCTGGGACGCACGCTTCGTCGTGTACGGCGCGTGGCGCCTCGGTCCGCGCTTCAGCGTCGAGCAGCTGAACGATCCGACCCTCGGCGGCAAGCAGATCGTGTACCTGCCGCAGGTCCGCAGCGACTGGACCGGCGGCCGCCAGGTGTTCGAGCTGATCGCCGGCTACCAGCTGCAGAACCAGATCGCGGTCCAGCAGCCGCTCACGCCGACCGGCCAGGTGCAGTCCGCCGGGGTGGACCAGAGGTCTCTTTATGTGAACCTCGCGTATCGGATACGCTTCTGAGCCCATGCGACCGCAGAGACTCACGTTGCTCGCCCTGACGGCGCTGTGCGCCTGCGCCTCGCGGCCGGCGCACGCGCCGCGGGAAGTCTTCGACGAGCGCACCGCGAGCACGATGCTGGTCGCCGCCGAGCCGCTGGTGTTCGCGCGCGACCGCTTCGACCTGGCCGCGTACGCCCACGATTACGCCACCCTGGTCGCCATCGACGTCGACCGGTCGGGCTCGGGCAGCGATTACCTGCTGCTGTATCGGTGGTCCACCGTCGATCGGCGCATGCTGCCGCCGGCCGGCGCGGATGCGGGGACGCTGCGGATCCTCGCCGACGGCCGGCGCATCGACCTCGCGCCGCTCGAGCGGCTGCCGGTCGACCTCACGCACCGCCGCCTGCTGCACGTGCCCAACCACGGCGACGTGCGGCCCTATGCGTACCGGGTCGACGGCGCGCTGCTGCGCTTCCTGGCCCAAAGCCGCGAGATCACGCTGCGCATGCCGCACGAGCCGCTCGACGCGCCGTTCGCGCTGTCGGGTGACGGGCGCGAGGCGTTGACCCGGTTCCTGAGCCACGCCGGCACGAATTGACCCGGCCGGTCAGTCGTCCAGCCCGGCCTCGCTCGGGAGCTTCGCGACCAGCACCTGCAGCGTGCCGCTGCTGAGCGTGCCGCGCAGGTCGACCACCGATCCGGGCGCCTTCGCGAAGAAGCTGTTCGCGCCGCTGCTGTCGTCGCCGGCATCGAGAAAGGCCGTGCCGGCCCCGGTGACCGCCGGCACGCCGAGCACGGTCAGATCGGGCGCGGCGACCGCGCTCGCCGTACCGCGGACCTCCACGGATTGGTCGGTGGGGGCGTCCTCGCGCATGACCGCGCTGGCGGCCACCGAGGTGGCCCCGGTCGGCTGGCCGCGCACCTCCAGGTAATCGCCGATGCGGACCGCGGCCAGGTTGAACGTGCGCAGCGCCGCCGCGGACAGATCCTCGAACCGGGTGGTCGAGGCGGTGGCGAAGGTCACGCCGAGCAGCGTGACGGTTCCGTGGACCGCGTCGACCGCCTGCACCGGCGCGCGCACCAGCGCCGGATCGATGCCGAGGAATTGCAGCGCCGAGGCGTTCAGGGTGCCGGCGGCATCGTAGCCGCCCTGCACGGCGACCCGCACGTTCGTCTTCAATTGCGCCGCGGTGCCGCCCACGTAGGTGGTGGCGGCGGACACCGCCACGGGCACGCCGTCCACCGCGAAGTGGTTCGTGGACGCGAATTGCGAGACCACGCCCTCGATCACTCCGCCGTCGCCCGATTGCCCCGCGAGGCTCGGCAGCAGGCGGATCCGGGTCGCCGCGAGCGCACCTCCCGCGGGATTCGGCGGCGCGAATACCTGGACCACCTGGCCGTCCTGCACGCCGCCGGCCGGAAACCCGTCGAGCACGGCCGCGCCGCCGTCGATGGTCAATCCGTCGAGCACGAACTGGCCCGTGCTCGGATCCGCCTGCACGACGGCGCCGGTGAGCACGTAGGCGGGCACCGAAGCCGGCAGATCGACCCGCGTCGCCACCACCGCGCCGCCCGGACCCACGAGGGCGCTCACGGTGGCGAGCGTGCCCGGTGCGAGACTCTCCAAGCGGGTCGCGCCGCCCGGGCCGATCAGGGAGGTGTTCGGGCCCACGATGACCGTGAGGCCGAGCACCGTGAACGAGGAGCCCGCGCGATCGATCGCCGATATCGGTCCCTGGGCCGCGGTATCGGCGGCGACCTGGGAGGCCGCGCCGGTGGCACCCGTGCCGCCGATGCTGCCGGTCAGCCGCACGGTCTGTCCGGATCGCAGGTCCGCCACGCTCGCCGGTTCCCCGTCGATCGAAACCGCCGCGGTGGAGGTGTCGAATTCGACGCCGTCGAGAAACACGCTGCCGAAGCCGCTGATGGCCCCGATGTTCACGGCGTGGGCATGCATGAAGCCGGTGCCTTCGATGCCCGTGGTGGTGCCTGTGAGCGAGCCGTTGGAAGCCGTCGAGCCGCCCCCGCAGCTCGACGCCAGCGCGGCGAGCAGCGCGGCGGCCGCGGCGGAGGCCAAGGACCCGCCGTGGTGGCGGCGGGGAAGCCCCATGGGGCGGGAGATCCCGGACTGGTGGGAGGTCATGAATTGCGATCCTTACCGGCATGTTCCTCGATGGTGTACACGCCGACGCCCAACCGCGCGGACCATTCGTCACCGTCACTTTCCGCCTGAACGCTATGGCCCGTCAACCAGGCGTCGACCTTCTCCAGGAAGGCCTGACCTTCGACCGCGAGCAGCGTCCGAAATTCACTCACGGCCGTGCGGCGCACCCGCACATTGATGGCCCGCCGCTCGAACCGCGGCGGTTGGTTCGCCGGCCGGGTCATGTTGTGCGCCAGGGTCGTGCCGATGTCGTGCAGGATGCTGCCCCAGAGCGGGATCTGCTGGACGTCGTAGGCGCCGGGAATGAAGCTGCGCTTGAGGGCGCACAACATGCCCTCGTCGTCCACGTCCACGGCGCGCGCCGCCGCCAGCGCCTTGTACAGGGCCACGTGCGGCAGATCGGGGGCATAGCGGTGCGCAAGCTGCTGGAAGCTCAATTCGCGCCCATCGAGCACCAAGCGGCGCGGCCGGCCGTCGACGTCCAAGTAGACCGGGTCGAGGTGCCAGCCGGACAGCACGCGCGAACCGGCGCTCATGTAAGAAGCATCGAGGCTCGCCTGGGGCTCCGCCGAGCGGATGCGGGCGACGTCGCGTCGATTGAGGCCGGTGAGGATCGCGGTGCGCGAGACGTTGGTCGGCCGGCCGCGAATGCCGAAATCCGTGCTCGCGACCTCGACGTAGGCGTGCTTGGCCAGCTCGCTGAATTCTCGAAAGGGCACGCCGCCGCGCAAAAGCACGCGCACCACGGGCTTCAGCATCAGACGCACCGCGGCCAACAAGGCTTGATGGGCGTCCTGTTGCATGTGTGTTTTTATCTCACAAATACGGCATCCCAACAAGCGAGCCGGCCCTCGAGGGCCGCCCGCCGGGCGTCGCCGATGTGAGACGTTTCCCGCCGGGTCGAATGGAACCTAGCCTAGAGTCAATGAGCCGGCGCCGCCACGGTACGCGGCATGAGTCTGGGCCACCCGACGCCGGTCGTCATTTGCATTTTACTCTTTTATTACAAGCTATTATGAACTATATGAAATGTATATTCTCGGCAACGGCCTGGCTCCTCCCCTGCCTGTCGCTTGCGCAAAACGTCGGGGTCACCATCACCATGGGCCAGCCCGGCTTCTACGGCCGTCTGGACCTCGGCGCCGGCGCGCCGACGCCGACACTGGTGTTCGCGCAACCGGTGACCGCCCTGCCGCCTCCGGCCGGGCTCGCGGTCGCGCCGGCGCCGCTGTACCTGCACGTTCCGCCGGGGCACGAGCGCCATTGGCGCCGGCATTGCCGCGAGTACAACGCCTGCGGGGTACCGGTCTATTTCGTGCGCGACGACTGGTACAACGGCGTCTACGTGCCGCACTATCGGGAGCACCATGACCATGGCGATGGGCGCGGCGAGCACGGCCATCACGGGGATCATGGCCGCGGCCACGACGAGGAGCGTTGAGCTCGTCGATCAGACGGCGGCCGGCGAACCGGCCCGGCCGGCGAGGATGGCGCGCAGTTCCGGCACACACGAACCGCATTGGGTGCCGGCCTTGAGGCGCGCGCCGATCTGGCGCACGGTGGCGCAGCCCTCGGCGCCGATCGCCGCCTCGATGCGCCGCCGGCCGACGCCGAAGCAGGCGCAGATCACGGGGCCCTCGTCCACCGCCGCGCGGAACGGCGCGGCATTCAGCAGACCCTGACGCTCATCGGCGGACAGCTCCGCCCGCGCGAACAGCCCCTCGAGCCAGCCGCTCGCGGGCAAGCGCGGCCGCGGCGCGACGAACAGGCAGGCTTCCAGCCGGTCGCCGCTCAGATGGGCCGCGCGATACACCCCGGCGCTGACGTCGCGGTACTCGAGCCAATCGGCGTCGGGCGGCGCGCCGAGCAGCGCGCGCGCCAGGCGCGGCCAGTCGGGCCGGCCCCGGCCGGCGAATTCGTGGCGCTGCTGCGCCTCGCCGGGCACCCGGGCCCACCAGGCGAACGCGTCGGTCCGCACGGGCGTGCGGCTCACGGCGAAGCCATACCAGTCCACCGGCATGCGTTCGATGCGCACCGGGGTGTGCTTGAACTCGGGCTCCCCGGACGACGGGTCGGCCGCCGGGCTGACGAGGGCGCCGACGCGCGCCTGCGCGGCAAATGCGTCGCTCCAGTGAATGGGCACGAACACCGTACCCGGCGCCAGCTCGCCGCTGATGCGCAGCGGCGCATCGAGCCGGCCCCAGCGGGTCACGGCGGTCACCAGGTCGCCGGGCGCGGCGCCGAGCCGGGCGGCGTCCTCGGCCGCGAGATCCACGAAGGGCACGGGCAGGTGACGGTTCAGGCGGGCGGCACGCGCGCTGCGCGTCATGGTGTGCCATTGATCGCGCAGACGTCCGGTGTTGAGCACCCACGGGAACTCGGCATCCGGGGCATGCGCCGGCGGGCGCGGCGGCGTTGCGACCAGCCGTGCCCGCCCGTCGGGATGCCCGAACCGGCCGTCGGCGAAGGGCTGCGCCGCGGCCGACGGCTGCGCCGCGCCGATCGGCCAGCGTACCGGCTCGAGCGCCTGGTACTGGCCCTCGCTGAGCTGCGCCAGCCCCCCGAGATCCAGCAGGCGTCCGCTGCCCGCGCCGGCCGCGGCGAGCCGGGCATGCTCGAGGAAGATCTCGCGGGGGGAGGCGTACTCGAAGCCGCGCTCGAAGCCCATGCGCTTCGCCACTTCGCAGAACATCCACCAGTCGGGACGCGCCTCCCCGGGGGGCGCGAGAAAGCGCCGCTGGCGCGACACGCAACGCTCGGTGTTGGTGACGGTGCCGTCCTTCTCGGCCCAGGCGGCCGCGGGCAGGAGCACGTGCGCGTACGCGTTGGTGTCGGTGTCCTCGACGCAGTCGGAGACCACCACGAGTTCGCAGCGCTCGAGCGCCGCGCGCACCCGATCCGCGTCCGGCAGGCTCACCACCGGGTTGGTGCCCGCGATCCACAGCGCCCGGACCCGGCCGGCCCGCACCGCCTCGAACAGTTCGACCGCCATCAGCCCGGGCCGGTCGGCGATCCGCGGGCTGTCCCAGAAGGCCCGCACCTCGCGCCGATGCGCCTCGTTCGCGAGCTCCCGGTGCGCGGCCAGCAGGGTCGCCATGCCGCCGACCTCGCGCCCGCCCATGGCATTCGGCTGTCCGGTGATCGACAGCGGTCCGCAGCCCGGCCGGCCGATGCGCCCCGTGTAGAGGTGACAATTGATGACGGCGTTCGCCTTGTCGACGCCCGAGCTCGATTGATTGACCCCCTGCGAGAACGCGGTCACGACGCGTTCGGTCGCGGCGAACCAGGCGTAGAAGCGGCGTAGCGCGTCGAGCTCGAGGCCGCAGCGCGCCGCGACGGTCCCCGGGTCCGCCGAGGACTCCTCGGCCGCGCGCAGCGCCTGCTCCGCCCCGGCCGTGTGCCGCGCGAGGAAGGCCGCATCGGCCGCGCCCCCGAGATGCAGCGCGTGCAGCAGGCCGTTGAACAGCCACACGTCGGTGCCGGCGGCGACCGGCAGGTGCAGGTCGGCGAGTTCGCAGGTCGGCGTGCGGCGCGGATCGACGACCACGACCTTCAGCGCGGGCCGCCGCTCCTTCTCGGCGGCGATGCGCTGGTACAGCACCGGGTGGCACCAGGCGAGATTCGAACCCACCAGCACGATCAGGTCGGCCGCGAGCAGATCCTCGTAGCCCACCGGCACCACGTCCTCGCCGAAGGCCCGCTTGTGGGCCACCACCGCGGAGGACATGCACAGGCGCGAGTTGGTGTCGATGTTCGCCGCGCCGATGTAGCCCTTCATGAGCTTGTTGGCGACGTAGTAATCCTCGGTGAGCAGCTGCCCCGACACGTAGAAGGCGACCGCGTCGGGGCCGTGCGCGTCGATGATGCGCCGAAAGCCGCCGGCCACGTGCTCGAGCGCCGCGTCCCACGCGACCTCGCGGCCGAGCACCTTGGGCCTCAGCAGCCGGCCCGGCAGCGTCAAGGTGTCGGCGAGCGCCGCGCCCTTCGAGCACAGCCGACCGTGATTGGCCGGGTGCGCCTCGTCGCCGGCGATGCGCGGCCGCTCGCCGTCGAACTCGACGCGAATCCCGCACCCGACCCCGCAGTAGGGGCAGGTGGTGCGCACGGCCGGCGTCACCGCGCGTTCGCGACGGCGGGCGCGGCGCCCGCGCCGAACAGCAGCTTGTCCCGCATGGCGCCGACGGGCTCGCGGGAGACGATCCAGTTCAGGTACCAGGACGCATCCTCGGCATCGCCGTGGAGCACCACGCCGACCATGCGCCCCTGCTCGAGCACGACGCGCCGGTACAGGCCCCGGCGCGCGTCGTGCAGGACGAGCACCTCGCGGCCCGGCCCGTCGGCGATCTCGCCGGCGGAGTACAGCTGGATGCCGCTCACCCGGAGCCGGACGGGGCGCACCCGTTCGACGTAGCGCGACACGCCCACCTCGGCCAGGTGGATCGCGCAGACCCGCGCCTGCTCCCACAGGGGGGCGACCAGGCCGAAGGTGCTGTTGCGGTGCTGGACGCACTCGCCCACCGCATAGATGGCCGGATCGAAGGTCTGCAGCGTGTCGTCGACCAGGATGCCCCTCTCGCAACGCAGGCCGGCGCGCTGCGCGAGATCCGTGTTCGGCCGGATGCCCACCGCCATGACCACGAGGTCGGCGCCGAGCCGCTCGCCGCCCGCCAGCCGCACCTGCCGCACGGCCCGCCGGCCGGACTCGGCCTCGCCCTCCAACGCCTCGACGGTGCACGCGAGCCGGCAGCGGATGCAGGGCGTCCCCCGACGGCACGGCACGCCAAACGATGGTCGGCCCTTCGAGCACACGCACCAACGCATGTTCCCGGCAAATCGCCTCACGGTTTCGCCGAAACCAATCATGACGTGCGAACGCCGACACAACCTGAG
>JAJXZV010000043.1 GCA_021779875.1 Pseudomonadota bacterium | reverse complement strand
ACCTGTCCCTGGTCGAGGGCTCGATCAGCACGCCCGAGGATGCCGAACGGATCCGCGCGGTGCGGCGCCGCTCGAGGCAGCTGGTGACCCTGGGCGCCTGCGCCACCGCCGGCGGCATCCAGGCGCTGCGCAACTTCGCGGACATCCGCGAGTTCACCGCGGCGGTCTATGCGCAGCCGGCCGACATCCGCACCCTCGCGACCTCAACGCCGATCGCCGCCCACGTGCCGGTGGACTTCGAGCTGCGCGGCTGCCCGGTCAACCCGCGCCAGCTGCGCGAGGTGCTGAGCGCGCTGCTCGCCGGGCGGCGCCCGGCGGTGCCGGCCCACAGCCTGTGCATGGAGTGCAAAGCCCTGGGACGTACCTGCGTGCTCGTCGCCGGCGCCGAGGCCTGTCTCGGTCCGGTCACCCAGGCCGGCTGCGGGGCGATCTGCCCGGCCGCTCACCGCGGCTGCTACGGCTGCTTTGGACCTCAGCCGACCGTCAATGCCCCCGCCCTCAGCGGCGCGCTCGGCGCACTCGGGCTCGATCGGCGCAGCCTGCAGCGGCTGTATCGCACCTTCAACGCCGCCGCGGAGCCCTTCCGGCTCGAGAGTGAGCGCCATGGCGAGTAGGACCATCCGCGTCGATCGGCTCGCGCGCGTCGAGGGCGAGGGAGCCGTACGGCTCGTGGTGCGCGACGGCCGGATCGACAGCGCCCGGCTCAGCATCTTCGAGCCGCCGCGCTTTTTCGAGGCGCTGCTGCGCGGGCGCGCCTGCACCGAGGCGCCGGACATCACCGCGCGCATCTGCGGCATCTGTCCGGTGGCTTACCAGATGAGTGCCGTTCACGCGCTCGAGAACGCCCTCGGGATCGAGGTGAGCGCGGCGGTGCGCGACCTGCGCCGGCTGCTGTACTGCGGGGAGTGGATCCAGAGTCATGCGCTGCACGTGACGCTGCTGCACGCGCCGGGCTTCCTCGGCTACGACAGTGGGATCGAGATGGCGCGCCAGCACGGTGAGGCCGTCCGCCGGGGCCTCGCGCTGAAGCAGATGGGCAGCGACCTCATCGCGCTGCTCGGCGGCCGTGCCGTCCACCCCGTGACGGTCTGCATCGGCGGCTTTCATCGCGCGCCGCGCCGCCCGGAGCTTGCCCGGCTCATTGAGCCCCTCCAGCGCTCCCGCGAGGCGGCGCTCGCCCTGGTGCGCTGGACGGGCGGATTCGAGTTCCCCGACTGCGAGCGCGATTACACATTCCTCGCCCTGCGCCAGCCGTCGGAGTACCCGTTCAACGCCGGTCGGATCGTCTCCAACCGCGGACTCGATATCTCTGCGGCCGAGTTCGAGCCACACATCGAGCAGCATCAGGTGCGCCGCTCGACGGCGCTGCACGCCCGGCTGCGTGACGGCGGCGCGTACCTGACCGGTCCGCTCGCCCGCTACAACCTGAACTTCGAGCGGCTCGCGCCAATCGCGCGCGAAGCGGCGCTCGCGGCCGGCCTGGGGCGCAGCTGCACCAACCCATTCCGCAGCATCGTGGTGCGCGCGGTAGAGGTCCTGCACGCCTGCGACGAGGCGCTGCGCATCATCGCGCGCTACGAGGAGCCGGAACTTCCGGCTTGCCGGTACGAGCCGCGGGCGGCCATCGGCATCGCGGCCACCGAGGCGCCGCGCGGACTCCTCTACCACCGTTACCGGCTCGATGCCGACGGCACGCTTCTCGAGGCCAGGATCGTGCCGCCGACCGCGCAGAACCAGGCGGCCATCGAGGAGGACCTCCGGTGCTTCGGCGGGGCGTTCCTCGCCCTGCCGCCACCGCAGCTGCGCGAGCAGTGCGAGCAGCTGGTCCGCAATCACGACCCGTGCATCTCCTGCGCCACGCACTTCCTGCACCTCGAGGTCACGCCCCCGTGAGGCGCAGCGGCGCAGCGCGACGGGTGATCGGGATCGGCAATGGCGATCGCGGTGACGATGGGGCCGGTCCGGCCTGCCTTGCCGCGCTGCATGCGCGGCTCACGAGCGATATCGAGCTACTGCGCTGCGACGGCGAGCCGGCGGCACTCCTGGCACTGCTCGAGGACTCGCGCGAGGTCTATCTGATCGACGCCTGCGCGGGCGGACTGCCGGCCGGTCGGATACGGCGCTGGAATGTCGCCCGGCGTCCGTTACCGGCGCGTGCCGGCATCGCCTCGACTCACGGCCTGGGACTTGCCGAGGCGCTAGAGCTGGCACGGGCACTCGGCGTGCTGCCGCGGCGCTGCGTGCTGTATGCCATTGAAGGCGGCTCGTACGAGGCGGGCAAGCCGCTCTCGGCGCCCGTGCGCGCGGCGGTGCGGTCCGTCGCCCGGCGCATCGAGCGAGCCACGGCGCGCTGAGCGCGCCTTCGCTGTGGGTCAGTGCCCGGTCGGCTCGGCCGGTTTGGTCGGCTTGGTCGGCTTGGTCGGCTTACCCGGCAGCGGGCCACAGCCCTTGGTCCAGGTAACCTTGCGGATGATGTCCTCGTGATCGGTGTGCACCGACACGCTGCAGCCGGCGTAGTTGTACTGATTGAAGCGCCAGGTGGCGATGCGCCCCCCGGGCACCTCGCTCAGACCGTTCGGCGTGCTCC
>JAJXZV010000427.1 GCA_021779875.1 Pseudomonadota bacterium | reverse complement strand
GTCGCCGCCGCCGCCACGTTCGCCTGCGCCCCCGCGCGCCGCGCGCGCCTGCAGCAAGCGCTGCGGATCGTCGCTGTCCGCCGCGTTGAGGCGCCAATGCCCGCTGAAATCGACGCCCGCCGGCGGCGCCAGCGCCAATTTCTCGCTGGCGCAGGCCGCCAGGGTCGACCACGCGACGATCAGCAACGCCCAACGCATGACCACCTCGGCAGGGTACGGGGACCCACTGGGTCCGGGAGCGTTCTATGATAGCGGCAGCCCGGCCCTTCCGGCACGGACCGTTCAGGCGCGGCGCGCGGCCGCCGGCGCCGATTCCTGAGGACCGCTCACCCACGCCCGTCCGGAGAAGGGCTCGAAGCAGACTCGCAGTGGCTCGATCCGGCGGATCAGGCGCCGGCCGCAGTCGATCCGACCATCCGCGAAATCGGCGAGCACCAGATCCACCAAGGACGCCGTCGGCTCCTCGAGGTCGCCGGGCGGCGGGGCATGCGCCAAAATGCGGGCGTGGATCCGGTCGCGGCGGGCCGAGGCGCCGATGACGGCGCGCTTGAACCGATCCAGGACCGTCAGCACGGAACTGAGCGTGTTGTCCGTCACATCGCTCGGGCGGCCGCCATCGCCCGCGAAACGCAAGTGCAGCAGCCCGCCGACGCCGCGGCTCTCATCGTGCAGACACAGCGCCATGGCACCGAATAATTCGGCGACCAGGAGCACGGGCTCCGGCGACACCCGGTAGGTATCCGCCTCGACCACGTTTTCCGTGAGATCTCTTGGCATTCAGCGCGGACCCTTGGCTCCTGTGGTCGAAAATGCTGCCCCAGCGCTGTTCGTGGCGCTGCCGAGCGAATCACGGTTTCGCGCTAGCCGCGCGGCCGGTTATGACCACATGCCCCGGCGTTATTGGCGCTTACGGGCGGGCGGGCGATACGGTAGGCGTCATGTACCGCTACGATGCCATGGATCGGACGCTCGTCGAGCAGCGCGTCGCGCAATTCCGCGATCAGACCCGGCGCTTCCTGGACGGCCACCTGTCGGAGGACGAATTCAAGCACTTGCGGCTGCGCAACGGGCTGTACATCCAGCGCCACGCGCCGATGCTGCGGGTCGCCATTCCCTACGGCCTGCTGTCCTCCGACCAGCTGCGCACGCTGGCCGGCATTGCGCGCCGATACGACCGCGGCTACGGACACTTCACCACGCGGCAGAACATCCAGTTCAACTGGCCCGCGCTCGACACGGTGCCCGACATCCTGGCGGAACTCGCTCAGGTGCAGATGCACTCCATCCAGACCAGCGGCAACTGCGTACGCAACACGACGACCGACCACCTTGCCGGGATCACGCCCGAGGAGCTCGAGGACCCGCGGCCCTGGTGCGAGATCATCCGCCAGTGGTCCACGTTCCATCCGGAATTCAGCTACCTGCCGCGCAAGTTCAAGATCGCGGTGACCGCCGCGCCCCAGGACCGCGCCGCCTCGATGGTCCACGACATCGGCCTGCACATCGTGCGCGGCCCCTCGGGCGAACCGGGCTTCGAGATCTTCGTGGGCGGCGGCCTCGGCCGCCTGCCGATGATCGGCCGGCGACTGCGCGAATTCCTGCCGCGTGAACACCTGCTGTCCTACCTCGAGTCGGTGCTGCGCACCTACAACCTCGAAGGCCGGCGGGACAATCCGAACAAGGCCCGCATCAAGGTCCTGGTCAAGAGCCTCGGCATCGAGGAATTCAGGCGGCGGGTCGAAGCCGACTGGGAGGCCGCGCGCGCCGATGCGCCGCGCGTCGACGACGCGCAGGTCGAGCGCATGCGCGCCCACTTCGCGCCGCCGGCCTACCGCGACCTGCCGGACGCCGACCCGACCGCCGGGCGCGACGCCGCCTTCAGGGCCTGGTATCGCTACAACACCGCGGCGCACCGGGTGGCGGGCTATCGCGCCGTGTTCGTGTCCCTCAAGAAGCCGGACGTGGCCCCCGGGGACGCCACGGCCGACGAGATGGACCGGGTGGCGGACCTGGCGGACCGGTACGGCTTCGGCGAGGTGCGGGTGACGCACACCCAGAATCTGCTGTTGCCGGACATCGAGCAGGAGCGGGTCTTCGAGGTCTGGCAGGCGTTGCGCGCCGCGCGGCTCGCGACGCCGAACATCGGCACGCTGACCGATCTGATCAGCTGCCCGGGCCTCGACTATTGCAGCCTGGCCAACGCCGGCTCCATCGAGGTGGCCAGGCTGGTCAACGAGCGCTTCGACGACTACGACCACCTCTACGATCTCGGGCCGATCGAACTGAAGATGTCCGGCTGCATGAACGCCTGCGGGCATCACCACATCGGCCACATCGGCGTCCTCGGCGTCGACAAGGGCGGCGAGGAGTGGTACCAGATCACCGTCGGCGGCGCCTCCGGCGCGGACGCCGCGCTCGGCGCCGTGATCGGCCCGTCGGTTCCGAAGGCTTCGGTCGCCGAGGTGATCGCCAATCTGCTCGACGTGTACGTCGAGCGGCGGTGCGAGGCGGAGCGCTTCATCGACACCGTGCGCCGCATCGGCCTGGATCCGTTCAAGGAGAGGGCCTATGCCGCGCCGGCTGCTGCGT
>JAJXZV010000149.1 GCA_021779875.1 Pseudomonadota bacterium | reverse complement strand
CGGCCTCGGGCGCCGGCGCATCTATACGCCCGAGCCCACGTTCATGCTGTATCCGTACCTCGAGAACTACGAGTACTACGATCGCTCGTTCTTCCCCTGGCTCGCCGCTCTCGAGAGCCGTGCCGAGGAGATCCGCCAGGAATTGCTCGGCGTGCTGGCCGAGGACCGAGCCGGGATCCAACCGTACGTCGATTACGGCGAAGGCTTGCCGCTCAATCAGTGGCGGGAATTGAACCACTCGCGGCGCTGGGGCGCCTATTTTCTCTGGAACCAGGGCGAGCGGGTCGAGGCGCACATGGCTCGCTGCCCGCGCACCGTCGAGACGCTCGCGTCGCTCCCGCAGGTGGACATCGCGGGCCGTGGTCCGACGGCGTTCTTCTCCATCCTCGAGCCGCATACGCGGATCCCGGCGCACACCGGCATCACCAACACCCGGCTCACCGTCCATCTGCCGCTGATCGTGCCTCCGGGCTGCCGCTTCCGGGTGGGCGGCGAGACGCGCGAATGGCGCGCCGGCGAGGCCTGGGTGTTCGACGACAGCGTCGAACACGAGGCGTGGAACGATTCGGACTCGCCGCGCGCCATCTTGATCTTCGACGTCTGGAACCCGCAGCTCAGCGTCCTCGAGCGCGACCTGGTGCGCGAATTGATGCTGGGGATCATCGACTACAACGCGGCGGAGGGCGGGGCGGGGCCGTCGGCCGGCGGAGGCACTGTCTAAGTCATGAGATATTCGATCCGAGGGTATGCCGTCGCGTGGGCGCTCGCGGGCTGGTGCGCCGGCCTGCCGGCGGCGCACGCCGCCGACGGTCTCGAGGGGCTGCTGGCCTGCCGCGCCGTGAGCGATTCGCAGCAGCGCCTGGACTGCTTCGACCGCGCCGCGGCATCGCTCGGCGGCGGCGCGCCGCCCTCGATTCACACGCCCGCCGCAGCGGCACCGATGCCGGCTGCGCGCGCGGCGCCGACGTCCGTGTCCGACCCGAAGCAGTCCTTCGGCTTGAGCGATACCACCATCGCCCAGCAGGAGGTGGCGGCGGGCACGCGGCCGGCGCCGCTGGAGCACATCGAGGCGCACGTGAAGGCGCTGGCGCGCGCGGCCGACGGACGCCTGGTGTTCACGCTCGACAACGACCAGACCTGGGTGCAACTGCGGCCCGAGGGGGACGATCTGCTCGCCAAGGTGGGCGACGCCGTGACCGTCTCGCGCGGCGCCCTGGGATCGTACTGGCTGGCGCTGTCGTCCCGCCGCGGCTGCAAGGTCCGACGGCTGCACTGACGGGCGCGCGCCGGCGCGTCAGTCGACCGCGATCCCGGCGGCGCCAAGCCGTTCGGCGAGCGGCGCGAGCTGCGGCGTGAAATGCCGCCATTGCTCCAGCGAGGTGTCATATAGCGGCCGGCGCACCTGTACCGCGCTCGCGGTCGTGACGGGCAGCGGATTGCGCTCGAACGAGAGGCAGCCTTCCTCGAAGGGCAGGCCCACGTGCTCGAGCAGGCGGCGCGTCGCGGCCTCCTGGTCGCGCACCAGGTCCTCGTAGGCGAGGTTCAGGATCCGCCCCGGCAGGACCCGGTTCCAGTGGTCCATCAGGCGACGGTAGCCCAGGTAGAACTCGCCGAGATCGGTCAGATCGTAGGCGAACGGATAGGCGTTCACGAAGCGCGTCTTGAAGATGGCGTGGCAGGTCGCGAGCGGATGGCGCGTCAGATGCACGATGCGCGCCTGCGGGAAGGCGCGCGCAATCAACCCGCAATACAGAAAATTGGCGGGCTGCTTGTCGGTGAAGCGCGGCCGCGCGCCGCGATGGGCACGGGCACGGTCGAGATATTCGCGGGCGACGGCCGCGCCGTCGAGCCCCGCCAGGGCGCGCGCGAATTCCAGCCAGCCGCGCGGGGTCGCGCCGGATCGTTCCACCGCCGCGCCCAGCGCCTCGGACAGCGCCGCGAGTTCGCCCGCCGGATGCACCTCGGAATGGCTGGCCAGGATGCGCTCGACCAGGGTGGTGCCGGTGCGCGGCAGGCCGACGATGAAGATCGGCGCCGGGTCGGCGGCCTCCGATCGGCCGGGGTCGGAACCGGCGTCGCGGTCGGCCTCGGGCGTGGCGAAACCGGCGATGAGCGCGTCGATCACCGAGCGGTCCAATTGCCGATCGTAGCGGATCCGGGCGCGCTCGATCCGGTTCGCTGCCGCGACGTGCTGCCAGCTCTCCTCGTACCGCCCCAGGTCCTCGTACGCCTTGCCCAGCGCGAAGTGCAGCGCCGCGGCCTGGGGCGAACCGGGCGCCGCCGCGGCGAGCGCCGCGCGCGCCGCGCTCACCCGGTTGCTCTCCGGGCGCTGGGTGGTCAGATCGATCAGGCCCTCGAGCGCGCCCGGATGCAGCGGCTCGGCCGCCAGGATGGCCTCGTAGTCGGCCGCGGCCGCCTCGAACCGGCCGAGCACGGCCTGCACGGCCGCCCGCCGCATCCGCAGTGCCCGGGAGTCGGCCGGCGCGATCTCGAGCGCGCGATCGTACAGCGCGCACGCCCGGGCGTAGTCGCCGGCGTGCTCCCAGAACTCGGCCACGGCGCCGAGCGCCGCGGAGTCGACGCCGGCGCTCGCCG
>JAJXZV010000063.1 GCA_021779875.1 Pseudomonadota bacterium | reverse complement strand
GTGGCCGAGACACCCGACACCCCCGCCGTGCTCTATGTCGACCTGCACCTCATCCACGAGGTCACCTCGCCCCAGGCCTTCACGGTGCTGCGCGAGCGCCATCTTCCGGTGCGGCGGCCCGAGCTCACCTTCGCCACGATGGACCATTCGACGCCGACTAGGACCGAGCAGGTCTTCGGCGGCGCGCCCATCGCGATCGAGGCCGCCGCGCGCCAGGTGCGCGAGCTCGAGGTCAACTGCGCCGCCTTCGGCGTGGAGCTGCTCGGCCTGCGCCACGCGCGCCGCGGGATCGTGCACATCATCGGGCCGGAGCTCGGACTCACGCAGCCGGGCAAGACCGTCGTCTGCGGCGACAGCCACACGAGCACGCACGGGGCGCTCGGCGCCCTCGCCTTCGGGATCGGCACGACCGAGGTCGGCCACGTGCTCGCCACCCAGTGCCTGCTGCAGAGAAAGCCCCGCACGCTCGCGATCAACGTGAGCGGCAGGCTCGCCGCCGGGGTGAGCGCGAAGGATCTGATTCTCGCGATCATCGGCAGGATCGGCGTCGCCGGCGGCACCGGCCACGTCATCGAGTACCGCGGCGAGACCATCTCGGCCCTGCAGATGGATGAGCGCATGACGGTCTGCAACATGTCGATCGAGGCCGGGGCGCGCGCCGGCATGATCGCCCCGGATGAGACCACCTACGCCTACCTCGCCGGCCGCCCGCGCGCGCCCCGGGGCGAGGCCTGGGAGAAGGCGCTCGAGCAGTGGCGGCAGCTGCCGAGCGATGCCGGCGCGCGATTCGATCGGCAGATCGACATCGACGCGTGCGCGCTCGGGCGTATGGTCACCTACGGCACCAACCCGGGCATGGTCATTCCGGTCTCGGGGACCATCCCGCAGCGTCCCGGCGATGCGGCGTTCGCGAAATCCCTCGCCTACATGGGCTTCGAGCCCGGCAGTGCCCTCGCCGAGCAGCCCGTCGATGTGGTGTTCGTCGGCAGCTGCACCAACGGCAGGCTCTCGGATCTGCGCGCGGCGGCCTCGCTCCTGCGCGGGCGCAAGGTGGCGCCCGGCGTGCAGATGCTGGTGGTCCCCGGCTCGCAGGAGGTCAAGCGCGAGGCCGAGGCCGAAGGCCTGCACCAGGTATTCCTCGAGGCGGGCGCGCAGTGGCGCGAGTCCGGCTGCTCGATGTGTCTCGGGATGAACGGGGATCTGGTGCCGAAGGGGCAGTACGCGCTCAGCACCAGCAATCGCAATTTCGAGGGGCGGCAGGGAATCGGCGCACGCACGCTGCTCGCCAGCCCCCTCACCGCCGCGGCCTCCGCGGTGCGCGGACGGGTCACCGATCCGCGCGAGCTGATGTAGGAGTGGCAGCAGTGGATCCGATCAAGACTCTCAGATCGCGGACCGTGGTGCTCCCGGTGAGCGATGTCGACACCGACCAGATCATCCCGGCGCGGTTTCTCACGACGACGACCCGCACGGGACTCGGCGCGCACCTCTTCGCCGACTGGCGCTATGGCAGTGACGGTGCGCCGAAGGCCGATTTCGTGCTGAATCGCCCGGAGGCGAAGGGCTGCACCGTCCTGGTGGCGGGCAACAACTTCGGCTGCGGATCCTCGCGCGAGCACGCCCCCTGGGCGCTCACCGACCATGGCTTTCGCGCCGTGGTGAGCACGCAGATCGCCGACATCTTCCGCAACAACTCGCTGAAGAACGGGCTGCTGCCGGTGATCGTGGACCAGGCGACGCACGGCTGGCTGATGCAGCACCCGGGGGCCGAGATCACCCTGGACCTCGAGACCTCGACGCTGACCCTGCCGAGCGGACAGGCCGTGCGCTTTCCGCTCGAGCCCTTCGCGCGCTATTGCCTGATGAATGGAGTCGATGAGCTCGGGTTCCTCCTCGGGCGCGAGCAGGAGATCCGCGCCTACGAGCAGCGCCGGACGGCGCAATGCGCGGCATGAAGGCGAGGATTGCCGTGCTGCCCGGCGATGGGATCGGGCCGGAAGTGATGGCGCAGGGCGTGCGCTGCTTGCGCGCGGTCGCGGACGCCTTCGGCCACGAGTTCACTCTTACCGATCTGCCGTTCGGCGGCGCGGCCATCGATGCCTGCGCCGACCCTCTGCCCGAGAGCACGCTGCGGGTCTGTCTCGAGGCGGACGCGGTGCTGCTCGGCGCGATCGGCGGCCCCAAGTGGTCGGCGCCGGAGGCGAAGGTGCGGCCGGAGCAGGGCCTCCTCGGTCTGCGCAAGGCTCTGGGCGTGTATGCGAACCTGCGGCCCGTGAGGGTCCACCCCGCCCTGCTCTCGGCTTCCACCCTGAAGCCGCAAGTGCTGGAAGGCGTGGACTTGGTGTTCGTACGCGAGCTGACTGGCGGAATCTACTTCGGCGAGAAGCATCGGGATCCAAACGCCGCAACTGACGTCTGTACGTATACCGTGGAGGAAGTCGAGCGCATCGTGCGCGCGGCAGCGAGGCTCGCGCAGCAGCGCCGGCGCAAGCTGGTCTCGATCGACAAGGCGAACGTGCTCGAGACCTCGAGGCTGTGGCGCGAGGTGGCCACGCGAGTGATGCGGACGGAATTCGCGGACGTATCGCTCGAGCACATGCTGG
>JAJXZV010000035.1 GCA_021779875.1 Pseudomonadota bacterium | reverse complement strand
GCCTGCGCCTTGGACAGCGCGTCGAGGTAGAGGCGCAGCCGTGTCCGTGCCTGCGACTTCACGACCTCCGTCGAGATCGGCGTGCTGAGGATGCTGTACTCGGTGTGCCGCGAGACCTTGAACTCGGACGGCTCCTCGAGCACGTCCGGCGTGTAGACGAGCGTCAGGCTGTGCGCGGCGCTGGTGATCGTGACGCTCATGAGGGGCGCGTCCCTCCGCCCGTGGGGTCGAGGCCCGGCAACGTGACGCCGAGCGCCATGAGCTTTTCGCGAAGCGACTGCTCGGAGATGTCGACGCCGATCACGATCTTCTCCCGGCCCATCTCTTCCACGAACTGGCGGAACTTGGTCTTGCCGGAGGTGATCGCGTCGTCGATGCCGCGGCCGAAACCGCCCTTGAGTGCCGCGGCGATGCCGCCGCCAGCCGTGGTCACGCTGATCACCGTGTCGCTGGCCCCGGTCTTGAGGGCGGCCCACGCTTGATCGTCCATGTAGCGGACGAAATCTTCCATCCCGATCTTGCCGGAGTCGACGCCCTCCCGGAGGCGCCTGAAGTCGTCGGGGAGCTGAAAGCTCGGGCCGAAGTCCTCGGCCGCAGTCGCGAGCTTCTTCACCGTTGGCCCCAGGGCGGCGAGGATCTCGTTCGCGGGCACGCCATGCTGGTGCAGGTCGTCGGCCGCCTTCACGATCTTCGCCATCTCTTCGTCGAGACGGGCTTGGTTGAACACGCCGTAGGTGGCCAGGAGCGTCTTGCCTTCCTCGTCGAAGGCGGCGTTGAGGCGGCGCAGCGAGGCACCGGCCTCGTCGACATCGGGAATGATCCCCTTGGCCCCGGCGGCGGCGGCGCGGTAGCCTTCAGCTGCCAGTGCCCCGGCCGCCTGCACCCGCCGCATCTCGTCGAGGTTGCTCCGCATCTGCCGGTCGAGGTCACCCGCGGCGAACTCGGTGTCCTTCACCGACCCCTTGAGCGAGGCGATCATGCTGTCGAGGACCTTCATCTCGCCCTCGTGCTGTGGCATCACGGAGAGCACCTTCTTCGCAACCTCGAGCGCACCCACGCCGAACTGCTCCATCGCCGTCAGGATGTTGGCAAACGTGCGCCCCACGAAGTCGCCGGCGGCCTGCGCAGCGAGCGGCAGCTCCATGAACGACGATGCGATCAGGCCGACGGTGCGCGCTACGCCGGTGAGCGCAGACGAAGTACTCGTCGCCCAGCTCTCTGCCTCGCCGCCATCCTTCAGCGCCTTCACCGTGGCCATCAACCCGACGAACTGCGCCTTGAGTTCGTCCCACGCCCCAGCCTTCCCGATGTCCTCGAGGAACTGCCCGAAGATGGTGCGGAAGCGGGTCACCATCCCGTTCCAGTTGGTTGCCGCCTCGGCCATCCGGCCCGCGTACTTGTCGTTCCAGATGGCGAGAAGCGTTGCCTGGATCGCCGTGTCGCTCGCTGCGACCGTACTGCGCTTGATCTCGCCCGAGGCGGCCGCCCACTCGAACGTCGCCCGCCCGGCGGACTCGGTCATCTGGATCCCGAACTGGCGCAGGCCGCGGCCGGCGTCCATCGTTGCCATAGCCATCGCCTGCGCGACGTTGGCCATCGTGGTGTTCGTTGCGACCGCGGCGTTGCCGAGCGCCTCGAGTGACTTGCTCGACGGGTCTATGCCGCGCTGCCGGAGGAGGATGTAGGCGTCGACCAGGTCGCCGACGTTGCCGCCCATCTTGGCGGCGAACGCTTCGAGCCGCTCCATCTCCTGCTGGGCGGCGCCCACGCTCCCGGTGAACGTGACCAGTCGGGTGACGTAGGTCTCCATCTCGGCGTTCTCAGCAATGAAAGCGTCGCCGAGCCGCCGCAGCGTCTCGAGGAAGGTGCCGACGCCGAGGGTGGCGAGCACGAAGTTGCCGAGGTGCTGCGTCGCCTCGGCGAGGCCGCTGGCGAGCCCCTGGGCGAGCCGGCTTCCCTCGCGCTCACCGGCATCGCCGACGTCTCGGAACCGAGCCGTGGCGCCGGCCTCGAACTTGTCGATTTGCCGCCACAGCGAGTCCATCTTCGCGAGGCCGTCTTTGACCTCGAGGCGGAACGCCGAGACCATGTCGCCGAGGTTGATGTCCTCAGCCAAAGCCGTACCTCCGCAGCGTTGCGGCCGCCTGCTCGGCAGTCCCGGCCGTCAGGTCGATGCGATGCGCCGACGACGTGCGCGCCGGCCACCCGGACTCCTCGCGCGCCGTGTGCCCGAGCTCATCCTGTAGACGTAGGAACTGCGGCATCGTCAGCTCCGCCACGTCCGAGAGCCGCCAGCCGAAGACGCGGCAGAGGGGCACCGCGACCTCACCTATGAACCCTCTCGCGTTGCCGGCGCCTTGGCTGTCAGCCGGCCGATCACTTTTTTTCCGAGCGCCTCGAACAGTTGCTGCAGCTGATTCTCGATGACCCAGGCGTGCAGGATCGCGCCGATGTCGGGCGCGTGCAGGTGCGCCCGGCACCAGTCGATGTCGATCTTCGCGTCGGGGTTGGAGTCGCGCAGGATGAAGACCAGCGCGTCGCGCCAGTTGGGCACCGCGAGTTTGAGGTCGGCGAGTAGCGCCTCGATCTGCGAGTCGACGCCCGCCGGGGTGAT
>JAJXZV010000112.1 GCA_021779875.1 Pseudomonadota bacterium | reverse complement strand
GGCCGCTGCGCGGACGTCGCTCGCGCGGGTCAAGGGCACCCGGTCGAGCCGCTGCCTGTCCCTCGTACACGCGATTGGTGCGGCCAACCGCCGCGGGTAGGCTGCGCGTCCCTTGGACCGAAGCGCGTACAGGGTGCTGATCGTCGAGGACGACCGCGCGCTGCGCGAGGCGCTGGCCGAGTGCATCGCCACCATGGGCTTCTCGGTCGATGCGGCGGAGGACGGCCCCTCGGGACTCGAGAGGCTGCGCGCGCCGCCGCTCCCCTCGGCCGTGCTCCTCGACATGGGGCTGCCCGGGCTCGACGGCGACGCCTTCCTCGAGGCGATGCGCCGGGAGGAGCGGCTCGCGGCCGTCCCGGTGATCTCGATGACCGCCTGGCACGAGCCGCCGAGGCTCCCGGTGCACCGCCACCTGGAGAAGCCCTTCGACCTCGACGAGATCGCGAAAGTTCTCGCGAAGATCTGCGCGGGCCCGGACTAGCGGGGCGGGTGCGGCGCCGCCCGCGAGCGCTGCATCATCTGGTGGCGCTGCTCGGGGCTCATCTGCCGCCACTGGCGCCGCAGCTCCTGCCGCCGCTCGGGCGACATCTGCCGGAAACGGCGATAGGAATCGCGCACCTGCTGTTGCTGCTCGGGCGGCAGGTTCTTGAAGGATTGCCATCGTTGCCGCAGCAACTGCCGCTGCTCGGGCGGCATGGCGCGCCACGTCCCGAACCGCTGGCGCGCGTTGGCGCGCTGCTCCGGCGACATTTCCAACCAGCGCTGACTGCCGCGGGCCAGCGCCTGCTGCCGGTCGGCCGGCAGCGAGTTCCACCGATCCTGCGCGCCGCGCAGGATTTGCCGCTGCTGCGGGGACAGGGACTGCCACGACAGGCCCGGGCCGCCAGAGTGCGGCGGGCTCGCCGCGGGCGGGGTCGCGGGCGCCTGCGCCAGCGCATTCGCGGCGGCCAACCACAACACCGCACCGAGCAGCGCCCGGCTCATGGCTTCGCGACCTTGGACGGCGGCGGCGCGGGCGGCTCCTGCGAGCGCGGCGCCGTGCCTCTCAAAAAGTCCCACCACGCGACATCTCCAGCGTCATCCGCGCCCAAGAACTCGATGAACTCATCGTCCGGCTCATCCGTCGGCGACGCCGAATCCTGCGACGCCGACATCGACGCCGAGGTCGAGGTCGACGAAACGATCGGCGGCGAGGGCGGCGACGCCAGCGCGGCCGCGCACACGGCCGCACCGGCGTAAAGCCAAGCTCTCGCGGACTTCACCGGCACCTCAGCCCTGGGCGGCAGAATCGCTGATTCCCGCCCGGTTCGCCCAGTCGTAAAACTCGAGATCGTCCTGCAGCATCTCCAACGAGTCACCCGACGCCTCGTCGCTCGACGCGACCAGTTCCAGATCGTCCAAGTTCGGTGCGCCATCGGCGGCCGGCAATCCGCGATGCATGACCGGCACCGCGAGCCAGAGCACCGCCCCCAGCGCCAGCGCCGCGGTCGCCCCCATGGCCGGCGTCCAACGACCGAACGCCGACATCCACGGCCGACGCCGCGCGGTCGCGGCTTCGAGCGCCGCGTGCCGCGCCCGTACGAGTCGCGCGCGCGTGCGCAGATCGAGCTGCTCGATGCTCTGCTCGAACAACGCCCGGCTGCGGGCTTCCACTTCCAGGTCTCGGCTCACCAGGTCTCTCCCAGCTGCGCGCGCAGCGCGTGGACCGCCCGCGAATAGTGCGTCTTGACGCTGCCCTGCGAGCAACCCATGGCGCTGGCCGTCTCCGCCACGTCCATTCCTTCGAAATTGCGCAACATGAACGCCTCGCGTTGCCGCGCCGGCAGCGCGCGCAGCGAGGCTTCCAGGCGCTGCATGGCCTGATCCTGCATCAGCCGCTGCGGCACGTCGGGCGCCCCGTCGGCGACGTGCTCGAGCGGGTCCTGCGCGTCCCCGTCCGGATCCTCCTTCGGACCCGGCAACCACACCATGAATCGCCGGCGCACCGCGCGGCGGCGCTGCACGTCGCGGATGCCGTTCTTGAGAATCCGATAGAACAGGGGCCGCCACTCCGCGCTCGGCTTGGTGGCGTAGTGGCGTGCCAGGTTCAGCATGGCATCCTGCACCGCGTCGAGGGCGTCGTCCGGATCGCGCAGGGCCACCTGCGCCATGCGGAAGGCGCGCCGCTCGATCTCGGCCAGGAATTTATCGAGTTCTCGCGACTGATCCAGAACCACCCCCTTGGGTTCTGGGGCGGGAGAATCCCAGACCGTCCAAGCGAGCGGCAGCGTATCAAAGGCTGGCATGCGCGTCCTCTCGAAGCCCATCGACGACTCACCGGGTCCACGGTATAAACGCCTACCCGTCCTTAGGGTTGACGCGCACGCCGGGCAAGTCGATCAGCGACTTACGCACACGGCGGATGACCGCCGCTGCAATATTTGCAGACGACATCTCAACGCGCATTCCAGAGGGTTTCGCAACTCATTGATCGAATTAATTTTATTTCTATTTCGAATAATTTTTCACCATTTTGAACCGGACTCGAAACAGAACGGGCACTTAGCCGCAATGACCCCGGCTTCTCAACAGAGTTATCCACACCTTTTGTGGACAACGGCGGACCGGTGATCCTG
>JAJXZV010000033.1 GCA_021779875.1 Pseudomonadota bacterium | reverse complement strand
CAGCGCCGCGCTCAGGGCCAGACGTCGGAATATTGGCGCTCGATGGAACATCGATGAATAGGTAAGCAAGCAGCGTGCCAAGGCCGCGATGCACGGCGCGGCGCCGCGCCGACCCGTGGACCCATGCCGCCCCCCGGCGAACCGCCGGCCTCCGCCGCCGGCGGCAATTCCTTGCCGCCTGGCCGGCAGCGGCGTGACGCCGGCCGGCCGCGCGGACCACCCGCACCGTGAGCGGCGTCGCATTATTCATCGCGAGAACGCCCGCAAGCGGCCCGGCGGCGCGTTGGCACAGCTCTTGCTTCATCCCGGGGCAAAGGAGTCTCGCACCATGTTCCAGAATCTCTTCGGCATCCACGAGAACGCGCTTCTGCTGCACGGGCGGCGGATGAGCGTGTTGGCGACCAACCTCGCGAACGCCGACACGCCGGATTACAAGGCGCGCGACATCGACTTCGCCGCGGTGCTCGGCGGCACCGAGGAGGCCACGCTGCCCATGAGCGCGACCCAGCCCGCGCACGTGGCGTCCGCGCCGGATCCGGTGGGCACCGCGAACCTGCAGTACCGCAATCCGTACCAGGCCTCGCTCGACGGCAACACCGTCGAGATGCCCGTCGAGCAGGCGGCGTTCGCCGAGAACAACGTGCGCTATCAGGCGAGCCTCACCTTCGTCAACGTCCAGATCGCCGAGCTCACGCTCGCGATCAACGGCCAGTAACCGGGGCCGGCACCGGATCCCAAGGAAGCCCAGCAAATGTCCCTCTTCAACGTATTCAACGTGTCGGGCAGCGCCCTGAACGCGCAGACCATCCGCTTGAACACCACGGCGAGCAATCTCGCCAACGCGGAGAGCGTGAACGGCGACCCGACCAAGATCTACCGGGCGCGGCACCCGGTGTTCCAGTCGCTGATGAACACGGACGACCCGGGTGCGCAGGGCGCCGGCGGTTCGGTGGGCGTACGGGTGCTCGGCGTGCTGGAGAGCGCCGCGGCGCCGCTCGCCCGCTACCAGCCAGACAACCCGCTCGCGAACAAGGACGGCTACGTCTATCTGTCCAACGTCAACTCCATCGAGGAGATGACCAACATGATCTCCGCGAACCGCAGCTTCGCCACGAACGTCGAGGCCATCAACACGGCGCGCGACCTGCTGCTCAAGACCCTCTCGATGGGCCATTGAGCCGTCGCGCCCTTTCCCCAGGAAATCCCATGATCCAGAACGTCATGCACACCGCCGCCGGCACCACCGGCACCACCGGCACCACGGGTACCGGCACGGGCACCGGTACGGCCGGCGGGTCCTCCGGCTCACAGAGCCTCAATGGCGCGACCACGCTCGGGGGCGCCAACTTTCTCACCTTGATGCTGGCGCAGCTCAAGAACCAGGACCCGACCAGCCCGATCGACAGCAACGCCTTCCTGACTCAGCTCGCGCAGCTGAGCGAGGTGCAGGGCATCAATCAGCTGAACACCTCCTTCAGCTCGTTGACCAGCTCCCTGTCCTCGAACCAGGCGCTGCAGGCCTCGTCGCTCCTCGGCCATCAGGCGCTGGTGGCGAGCGGCACGGCCACGATCGCGGCGAACGGCACCGTGTCGGGCGCCGTGCAGGTGCCGCAGACCACGTCGGAGGTGCTGGTGAACATCGCCGACGCCTCCGGTGCGTTGGTGCAGCAGATCAGTCTCGGCCCGCAGTCCTCCGGCCTCGCGAACTTCAACTGGAACGGTCAGATGGGCAACGGCTCGCAGGCCCCGGCGGGTCAATACACGGTCACGGCCCAGTACGCGGGCGCGAACGGCGGAGCGACGGCGGCCACCACCCTGGTCAACGGCACCATCGAGAGCGTGAGCATGGGCTCGGGCTCGAGCGGTTTGACGTTGAACGTGGCCGGGATCGGCAGCGTCCCCTTCTCGAGCATCCAGCGGATCTCCAACTAGATCTTCCCCTTCAGGAGTCAGCACTCATGTCATCCTTCAGCATCGCATTGTCCGGTTTGACGGCGTCGAGCTCGGACCTCGACGTCACGTCGAACAACATCGCCAATGCCGACACCATCGGCTTCAAGGAATCGCGCGCCGAGTTCGCCGACGTGTACGCGTCCGGCGCGGTCAACCTGAACAACTCCGTGACCGGCGAGGGCGTGCGCCTCGCGGCGACCGCCCAGCAGTTCACCCAGGGCAACATCAGCACCACCTCCTCGAACCTCGACCTCGCGATCAGCGGCGACGGGTTCTTCACCCTCGCGGACGCCAACGGCCTGGTCTACTCGCGCAACGGGCAGTTCGCCGAGGACAAGAACGGCAACGTGGTCAGCTCCACGGGGCAGGCGCTGCAGGTGTATCCGCCGTCCCAGAACGGCGGCTTCAACACCGGCGCCCTGCAGGACCTGAACCTGCAGACCGCGGAGAGCGCCCCGTCGGCGACCACCAGCGGCACCGTGATCCTGAACCTGCCGGCGAGCTCCACGCCGCCGACCGTGACGCCCTTCAACCCGACCAACTCGGCCACCTACAACGAATCCACCTCGACCACCGTGTACGACTCGCTCGGCCAGTCGTACTCGGCGACCCTGTACTTCGTGCAGACCGCCACCCCGGGGCAGTGGAACGTCTACACCACCGTCAACGGCACCCAGGTGGGCGGCGCCCAGACCCTCGGCTTCTCGAACGCCGGCGCCGTGACCACGCCGGTGGGCGGCGTGCTGCCGTTCAACGGCTACACGCCGCCGGACGGCGCGCAGCCCATGAACCTGAGCTTCAACTTCGCGCAGACCACCCAGTACGGCGGCCAGTTCGCGGTGACCTCGATCACCCAGAACGGCTACGCGACCGGGCAGCTGAGCACCGTCGCGATCGACAGCGCGGGCGTGGTCTCGGCGGTGTACACCAACGGCCGCTCGACCACCGTCGGCCAGCTCGCCATGGCGAACTTCCCGAATCCGCAGGGCCTCAAGCAGCTCGGCAACACCAACTGGGCGGAGACCTTCACCTCCGGCACGGTGGTGCAGGGCACCGCGGGTTCGGCCGGCTTCGGCACCATCCAGTCGGGCGCCCTGGAGAGCTCCAACGTGGACCTGACCACCCAGCTCGTCAACATGATCACCGCGCAGCGCGCGTTCGACGCCAACGCGCAGGTGATCACCGTGGCGAACCAGGAAGCTCAGGTCGTCAACAACATCGCGCACTAAGCCATGGACCGGGGACTATACGTCGCGATGACCGGCGCCAAGCAGATCATGCAGGCGCAGGCGGTGAACAACCACAACATCGCCAACCTGAGCACCACCGGCTATCGGGCGGACGAGATCTCGTTCGCGAGTCTGCCGATCTACGGTCCGGGTTACGCCACGCGCGTGAACGCGGTGGCGGGCGATGCGGGCACCGACTTCTCGAGCGGCGTGATGCAGAGCACGGGACGCGACCTCGACATCGCGGTGACCGGCAAGGGCTTCATCGCGGTGCGCGGGCTCGACGGCAAGGAGGCCTACACCCGCGCGGGCGACCTGCGCCTCACCCCGGACGGGGCGCTCACCACGGCGAGCGGTCTCGCGGTGCTGAGCGAATCCGGTCCGATCGTGCTGCCGCCGTCCGCGGACCTCACCATCGGCGTCGACGGCACGGTCTCCGTGCTGCCGCAGGGCTCGTCGCCGCTCGCCGTGTCCCAGATCGACCGCATCAAGCTGGTCAATCCGAAGCCCGCGGACCTGCAGAAGGGGGACGACGGCCTGCTGCGGCTGAAGTCGGGCGCCGCCGCCAAGGCCGACTACGGCGTGACCGTGACCTCCGGCATGCTCGAGTCGAGCAACGTGAACCCGGCGCAGTCGCTCATCAACATGATCGAGCTGCAGCGCCTGTACGAATTCCAGATCAAGAGCATCAACTCGACGGATCAGAACGAGCAGACCGCCGAACGCATGATGCAATGAGAAACTGAAGGAAACACGCCATGAACCTCGCACTGTGGGCCGCCAAGACCGGCCTCGACGCCCAGAACACGCGGATGGCGGTGATCGCCAACAATCTCGCGAACACCAACACCACCGGATTCAAGGCCGGCCGCGCGGCCTTCCAGGACCTGATGTACCAGAACATCCGGCAGGTGGGCGCGCAGAGCACCCAGAACACCCAGTACACCACCGGGCTCACCCTGGGCACCGGCGTGCACATCGTCGCCACCGAGAAGGACTATACCCAGGGCAGCGTGAACCAGACGAACGGCAGCCTCGACCTCGCGATCAGCGGCCGCGGCTTCTTCCAGATCACGATGCCGGACGGCACCATCGCCTACACGCGCGACGGTTCCTTCTCGCTGGACAACCAGGGCAACGTGGTCACCGCGCGGGGCTATCCGCTGCTGCCCGCCATCAACGTCCCGGTCGGATCCACGACCGTGACCGTGGGCAGCGACGGCGTGGTGACGGTCACCTCGCAGGCCAATCCCAAGGGCACGAAGGTGGGCCAGGTGCAGCTCGCCGACTTCGTCAACGTCGAGGGTCTGCAGCCCACCGGGGACAACCTCCTGGTCGAGTCGGCCGCGAGCGGCGCGCCGCAGACCGGCACCGCCGGGACCAACAGCCTCGGCACCATCCAGCAGGGGGCGCTCGAGACCTCGAACGTCAACTCGGTGACCGAGCTGGTCTCCATGATCGAGTGCCAGCGGTCCTACGAGATGAACTCCAAGGCCATCAGCACGACCGACCAGATGCTGCAGTACCTGACGACGAATCTGGCATGACGCCGCGAGCCGCATCTCCGTCGACGCTGCGCAACGTCCTGTTCGGCGTGCTGCTGCCCGCCTGCGGTCTGCTCGGGGCCTGCGGCCTGCTGCCGGCGCGCCAGCCGCCGCCGGAGCCGGTGGTCACGCGCGCCCTGCCGCCGCCGGTGCCGCGCACCGACGGGGCGATCTACCAGGCGGGCCAGCAGATGGAGCTGTTCGCCGACCTGAAGGCGCGCCGCGTCGGCGACGTGCTCACGATCCGCCTGACCGAGTCGACCAACGCCAGCAAGAACGCCGTCACCAAGACCCAGAAGACCACCGCGGTCGCGAACACCGGGCCGACCGTGTTCGGCAAGACCGTCACCGCCCACGGCCTGCCGATCGGCACGGTGTCGATGAACGGGGCGGACAGCTTCGACGGCGAAGGCACCAGCACGCAGAGCAACAGCCTGGCCGGCAGCATCACCGTGACCGTGGTGGACGTGCGCGCGAACGGCAATCTCGTCGTCCAGGGTGACAAGACCCTGAAGCTCAACCAGGGCGATGAGCGCGTGCTCATCTCGGGCGTCGTGCGGCCCGCGGACATCGCCACCGACAACTCGGTCACCTCCGACCGGGTGGCCGATGCGCGCATAGGCTACGCCGGCAAGGGCGTGGTCAACAGCGCGAACAGCATGGGCTGGCTCGCCCGCTTCTTCAATTCCCCCTATGCACCGTACTGACATGCACATACGCATCCACGTGGCGATCTTCATCCATCGGCTCGCCGCGGCCCTGCCGGCGGCATTGCTGGCGGCGCTCGTCGTCGGCGCCGCGCCGGCGCGCGCCGAGCGCATCAAGGATCTGGCGCAGGTTCAGGGCGTGCGCACCAATCAGCTGGTGGGCTACGGTCTGGTCGTCGGTCTGGACCGCTCCGGCGACCAGACCAGCCAGGCGCCGTTCACCATCCAGTCCTTGAACAACATGCTCGCCCAGCTCGGGGTGACGGTGCCGACCAACGTCATTCCGCAGCTGAACAACGTCGCGGCGGTCGCGGTGCACGCGGTCATGCCGGCGTTCGTCAAGCCCGGCCAGACGATCGACGTGACGGTCAACTCCATCGCGAACGCGCGCAGCCTGCGCGGCGGGTCCCTGCTGGTCACCGCGCTGCACGGCCTCGACGGCCAGATCTATGCCGTCGCGCAGGGCAACCTCATCGTGAGCGGCTTCGGCGTCGAAGGCGGCGACGGCTCCAAGCTCATCGTGAACGTGCCGAGTTCGGGACGCATCCCGAACGGCGCCACCGTCGAGCGCGCCGTGCCCACCCAGCTCGGCCAGGGCGACTCGATCGTGCTGAACCTGAACGAGGCGGATTTCACCACCGCGACGCGCCTGGTGGCGAGCGTCAACCAGACCGTGGGGCCGGACGTCGCCTCGATCGTCGACGGCGGCTCGGTGCGCGTCCGTGCGCCCATCGACATCACCCAGCGGGTCGCCTTCATCTCGACCCTGGAGAACCTGCAGGTGGATCCGGCTGCGGCGCCGGCCCGGGTGATCATCAACTCGCGCACCGGCACGGTGGTCATCAGCAGCCACGTGGTGGTGACGCCGGCCGCCGTCTCGCACGGCTCGCTGTCGGTCACGATCAAGGAGGATCAGTCCGTGAGCCAGCCCGAGCCGTTCTCGCAGGGCCAGACCACGGTGGTGCGCAATTCGACCATCAACGTGGACGAGGGCTCGAAGCGCATGTTCGTGTTCAAGCCGGGTGTGGACCTCGACCAGATCGTGCGCGCCGTCAACCAGATCGGCGCGGCGCCGAGCGATCTCGTGGCGATTCTCGAGGCGCTCAAGGAGGCCGGCGCGCTGCAGGCCGAGCTCGTGGTGATCTGACGTGCACACCTATCTGCCCGTCCTCGCGAGCACGCCGCTCGAGCCCGCCGCCCCGGCCACCGATGCGCGCGCCGCGGTGGACGCCTCGGCCGCGAACACCTACACCGACGTCAATGCGCTCGAGGGGCTGAAGCGCAATCCAAACTCGCCCGCAGCGCTCGAGGCGCTCGCGGGCCAAGTAGAGGCGCTGTTCCTGCAGATGATGCTCAAGAGCATGCGCGATGCCTCGACGGGCGACCCGCTCGCCAGCAACGAGATGGGCATGTACCAGGACATGTTCGACAAGCAGGTGGCGCTCACTATCAGCCAGCACCACGGCTTGGGGCTCGGGACCCTCCTGAGGCGGTCGCTCTCCGACCGGGCCGGCGCCTCGGCTCCGAGCACACCGCCGCCGCGCGGCGCGGCGCCGCAGCCGGTCCCGCCGGCATCGCCGGCCACGGCGGGCATTGCGGGGACGCCGGCGCAGTTCGTCGCCGAGGTCCTGCCGACCATCCGGCGCACCGCCGCCGCCCTCGGGGTGCACCCGCTGGGCCTGCTGGCGCAGGCGGCGCTCGAGACCGGCTGGGGCCAGCGCATGCCGCGCAATGCCGACGGGTCGCCGAGCCTGAACCTGTTCGGCGTGAAGGCGGACCCGCAGTGGCGCGGGGCGCGCGCGCCGGCCACGACGGTGGAGTTCGCGGGCGGGGTGGCGAGCCGGCAGCGCACGGCGTTTCGCGCGTACGGGTCCCTCGAGGAGGGCGCCGGCGACTTCGCGAGACTGCTCGCGGGCTCGCCGCGCTATCGCGAGGCGCTGGCGGCCGGCGCCGACCCGCAGGCCTACGTCGAGCGCATCGGCCGCTCCGGCTATGCCACCGACCCGGAATACGCGAACAAGTTAAGTCAAATCCTGAACGGCGACACCCTGCGGGCGGTGCTGGGACCCCGGATGGCGGCGCTCTAAAGAAGCGGTGATTGCGGTCGATAGTGCGGGAGTGGAGTGAAGCCGTCATGGCGATGAGCGCGGGGTCGTAACGTGTCCGACATCTTTGGAATCAGCGTCTCCGCATTGCAGGCGTTCCAGAACGCCATCTCGGTGACCGGCAACAACGTGGCGAACGCGAGCACGCCGGGCTACGACAAGGAGACCATCAACCTCGTCTCGGCGGCGCCGCAGTCGAACGGAACGGCGAGCATCGGCGCGGGCGTGGTGGTGGCCGGCGTGAGCCGCGCCTTCAGCCAGACCGCCACCAATCAGCTCAACTCCTCGACCAGCACGCTCGGCCAGCTCAATGCGCTGCAGACCTACACCAACCAGATCGACAATCTGTTCGGCACCACGGCCGGCGGCCTGAGCACCGCCCTGCAGGGCTTCTACGGCGCCTGGTCGACGCTCGCGAACGACCCCTCCTCGGTGCCCTCGCGCCAGGCGCTGCTCGGCCAGGCGCAGTCCCTGGCCACCAGCTTCCAGAGCACCAGCGGACAGCTGAACGCGCTGAACGGCGACATCAACGGCCAGATCACGCTCGACGTGCAGCAGATCAACTCGATTGCCACGCAGATCTCGACCCTGAACTCGCAGATCGTCGTCGGCACTGCGCAGTCGGGCGGCCAGCCGCCGAACGAGCTGCTCGATCAGCGCGACCAGCTGGTGACCAGCCTCGCGAAGCTCGTGGGCGTGAGCACCACCACGGACTCGAACGGTGCGCTGAACGTGTTCGTCGGCAACGGCCAGCCTCTCGTGCTGCAGGGCCAGACGACGCCGCTCACCACCGTGCCGAACGCCTTCAACGCCTCGCAGCTCGACATCTCGACCGCGGCCTCGAACGGCAACGTGATCAGCGGGTCGATCACCTCGGGAGATCTCGGCGGCCTGCTCGCGGCACGCACCCAGGTCGTCGACCCGGCGCTCAATCAAATCGGTCAGATCGCCGAGGCCGTGGCGCAGACCGTCAATTCCCAACAGGGCAAGGGCATGGACCTCAATGGTCAGCTCGGCACGGCCCTGTTCTCGATCGCGGGGCCGCAGGCCTTCGCATCCACGAACAACACCGATGCCACCACGGCGGCGGTGAGCCTGACCAACGTGGGCGCCCTGACCGCGAGCGACTACCTGCTGTCGTACCAGGCGGGCGCCTACTCGCTGACGCGCCTGAGCGACGGCGCCAGCGTCGCGCTCACCGGCAGCGGCACGGCCGCGAGCCCGCTGCAGGCGGACGGGTTGTCCATCGTGCTGTCCGGCACCCCGGCCTCCGGCGATCAGTTCATGATCCGGCCCACCGTCCAGGCGGCGGGCAGCATGGCGGTCGCGATCACGGACCCGAGCAAGATCGCGGCGGCAGGCGCGATTCAGACCGCCGCGGCCGCCGGCAACGCGGGCAGCGCCGCCATCAGCAGCGGCACGGTGCTCGATGGCACCAATCCGAACCTGTTGACGCCCACCACCATCCAATTCACCAGTCCCACCACCTATTCGATCAACGGTGCGGGCAGCTACGCCTACACGAGCGGCGCCAACATCTCGTTGAACGGCTGGCAGGTCGCCGTCAGCGGCGCCCCGGCCGCGGGCGACAGCTTCACGATCACGAGCAACGCGGGCGGCACGGGCGACAATCGCAACGCGCTCGCGGTGGTCGATCAGCAGAACACGGGGGTCCTCGGCAACGGCGCGGTGAGCATCAACGGTGCCGTGGGCGCCCTCATCACCGGCATCGGCAGCCAGGCCCAGCAGATCAACACGGCCCAGACCGCGCAGGCCGCGGTGAACACCCAGGCGCAGAACAACGTCCAGTCGGTGTCCGGGGTGAATCTCGACGAGGAAGCCGCCAAGCTTCTACAGTGGCAGCAGGCCTACGGGGCCGCGGCCAAGGCCCTGCAGATCGGCAGCTCCCTGTTCCAGACGCTGCTCGACGCGGTTCGCACCGCCTGAAGGATGACCATGCGCATCACGCAGCTGTCCACGCAGAACCAATTCCTCTCCGGCCTCGGCACGCTCGAGTCGAGTCTCTCCCAGACGCAGAATCAGATCTCGAGCAACCAGGCCTTCAGCACGGCGGCGCAAAACCCGGCCGCGGCCGGCGCGGTCAGCGGCTACGACCAGGTGCTCGCCCAGAGTCAGCAATACACGGCCAACTCGAACATCGCGCAGTCGAACCTCGGGGTCGAGGACAGCACGCTCTCCCAGGTGCAGGCGCAGCTGCAGAGCCTGCGTGACATCGCGCTGCAGGCGAACAACGGCACCCTGACCGGCAGCAACCTGAGCGCGCTGCAGACCCAGGCCGCGCAGATCCAGCAAAGCCTGATCTCCCTCGCCAACACCCAGAACGGCAGCGGGGAATTCATCTTCTCGGGGTACGCCACCGGCACCCAGCCGTTCTCGGCGACCGCGACCGGCGCGTCCTACGCGGGGGATCAGGGGCAGCGCCAGCTGCAGATCGGCGCCGGCATCGGCGTGGCGGACGGCGACACCGGCAGCGCCGTGTTCGGCCAGATCAAGAACGGCAACGGCACCTTCAGCGTGACGGCCGCCGCCGCCAACACCAAAAGCGGCAAAAGAGGCCAAGCTCAGATTATCTTTCAAAACCCCAACTCCCCTTGCCCGGTTTCGGATCCTGTCACCTTGGCAGATGTGGG
>JAJXZV010000049.1 GCA_021779875.1 Pseudomonadota bacterium | reverse complement strand
TGCCGCGCCCGTTCGACGTGCTGCTGCTGGGCATGGGCGACGACGGGCACACCGCCTCGCTGTTCCCCGGGTCCCCGAACCTCGCCGCGGCGCTCGATCCCGCGGCGGCCGCGGGCTGCGTGGCGACCTGGGCGCCGGCGGCGCCGCAGCCGCGCATGAGCCTGAATCTCGCGGCGCTGCTAGACTCGCGCCGGGTCCTGATCCTGATCACCGGCGAGGCGAAATGGCGCACCTATCGCGCCGCCGCCGCACCCGGCCCCGTGGCGGAGATGCCCGTGCGCGCCCTGCTGCGCCAGCGCCGCACGCGGGTCGAAATCGCCTGGGCGCCTTGATTTGGAGCAATTCACGATGACCGCGAACCCGAAGCCACCGCAGCAGCCGGACATCGAGCTCGAGGGCACCGGGGCGTCCCTGAGCAAGGAGGCCCTCACCAAGTCCTTCCTGGACGACCTGATCTACCAGCAGGGCAAGTTTCCGGCGCTGGCGACCAAGAACGACTACTACATGGCGCTCGCCTACGCGATCCGCGACCGCATGCTGCAGCGCTGGATCAGCACGGCCGCCACCTACACCTCGCAGGCCTCGCGCACCGTCGTCTATCTGTCCGCCGAGTTCCTGATGGGACCGCACCTCGGCAACAACCTGGTGAACCTCGGCATCTTCGACCGGGTCGAGCGCAGCATCACCGAGCTCGGATTGAATTTCGAGGATCTTCTCCGGCAGGAGGAGGAGCCCGGACTCGGCAACGGCGGACTCGGCCGCCTCGCCGCCTGCTTCATAGACTCCCTCGCCACGCTCGAGATTCCGGCCCTGGCGTACGGCATCCGGTACGAGTTCGGCATCTTCCATCAGGAGATCGTCGACGGGTGGCAGGTCGAGAAGACGGACAAGTGGCTGCGCTTCGGCAATCCCTGGGAGCTGATCCGGCCGGAATGGGCCGTGGAGGTGAAGTTCGGCGGCACCACGGAGCGCTACGTGGACGAGCACGAGCGGCCGCGCGTGCGCTGGGTGCCGCACCGGACCGTGAACGGCGTGCCCTACGACACCCTGATCCTCGGCTACCGCAACAACACGGCCAACACGCTGCGCCTGTGGCGTTCGGAGGCGCCGGAGTCGTTCGATTTCGCCGTGTTCAACAGCGGCGACTACTACGGCGCGGTCAACCAGAAGGTGATCTCCGAGAACCTGAGCAAGGTGCTCTACCCGAACGACGACCAGGTTCGCGGCAAGGAGCTGCGGCTCGAGCAGCAGTATTTCTTCGTCTCCTGCTCCCTGCAGGACATGTTCCGCATCGTGCGCACGCAGAAGATCCCGCTGGAGCGGTTCCACGAGAAGTTCGCGGTGCAGCTGAACGACACGCATCCGGCGATCGCCATCCCCGAGCTGATGCGCCTCCTGGTCGACGAGCACGGGATGCGCTGGAACGACGCGTGGCGCATCACCCGCCGGACCTTCGCCTACACCAACCACACCCTGCTGCCCGAGGCGCTCGAGCGCTGGCCGCTCGAGGTGTTCGGCCGCATCCTGCCCCGCCACCTGGAGATCATCTACGAGATCAACGCCCAGTTCCTCGACGAGGTGCGGATGAGGTTCATGGGCGAGGACGAGCGCGTCGCCCGGCTGTCGCTGATCGACGAGACCGGGGAGCGCCACGTGCGCATGGCCAATCTGGCCTGCGTCGGCAGCCATGCCATCAACGGCGTCGCCGCGCTGCACACGGATCTGCTGAAGCGGGACGTGCTCGCGGACTTCCACGATCTGTGGCCGCACAAGTTCAGCAACAAGACCAACGGCGTCACGCCACGCCGCTGGATGGTGCTGTCGAATCCCAAGCTCTCCAGCCTCGTCTCGGAGCACATCGGCGAGGAGTGGATCAAGGATCTGGCGCAGCTCCGGCGCCTGGAGCCGCTGGCCGACGACGCGGCGTTCCGCGCGCGCTGGCGCGAGATCAAGCAGCACAACAAGCGGATCCTCGCGGCCCACGCGCGCGAGAGCACGGGCATCACGATCGATCCGTCGTCGATGTTCGACGTGCTGGTCAAGCGGATCCACGAGTACAAGCGCCAGCACCTGAAGGTGCTGCACGTGGTGTCGATGTATCACGCGATCAAGTCGAACCCCTCGCTCGACGTGCTGCCGCGCACCTTCCTGTTCGCGGGCAAGGCCGCCCCCGGTTATCACCTCGCCAAGCTGATGATCAAGCTGATCAACTCGGTCGGCGACGTCGTGAACCGCGACCCGGACGTGCGCGACCGGCTCAAAGTCGTGTTCCTGCCGAACTTCAACGTCACCAACGGCCAGTACGTCTACCCGGCGGCGGAGCTGTCCGAGCAGATCTCCACCGCGGGCAAGGAGGCATCGGGCACGGGCAACATGAAATTCTCCATGAACGGCGCGCTCACCATCGGAACCCTCGACGGCGCCAACATCGAGATCCGCGAGGAGGTGGGCGCGGACAATTTCTTCCTGTTCGGCCTGAGCACCCCGGAGGTGTACGCGCTCAAGTCGCAGGGCTACCGGCCCATGGACCACTACGAGGGCAATCCCCGCCTGCGCGAGGTGCTCGACCTGATCCGCAGCGGTTTCTTCACGCGCGGCGACACGGATCTGCTGCGGCCCCTCATCGACGGGCTGCTGTACCACGACCCGTACATGGTGCTGGCGGATTTCGAGTCCTACCTCGACTGCCAGGAGCGGGTGTCGGAGGCCTACCGGGACACCGAGCGCTGGACGCGCATGTCGATCCTCAACGCGGCGCGCAGCGGCAAGTTCTCCTCGGACCGCACCATCCGCGAGTACTGCGAGGAGATCTGGCGCGTGAAGCCGGTGTCGATCAGCCTGCTGACGCGTGCGGCAGCAAGAATCGCATAGTCCGACGCAGCGGCTCGGCGGCGCCCCAGAGCAGCTGGTCGCCCACGGTGAAGGCGGCGAGGTACTCCCCGCCCATGGCGAGCTTGCGCAGGCGTCCGACCGGCACCGTCAGCGTGCCGCTGACCGCGGCCGGCGTCAGTTCGCGCATCGAGGCCTCGCGCTCGTTCGGGACCACCCGCACCCAGTCGTTCGACTCCCGAATGATCCGCTCGATCTCGGGCAGCGGCACGTCCTTGCGAAGCTTGATGGTCAGCGCCTGGGAGTGGCAGCGCATCGCGCCGACGCGCACGCAGATGCCCTCGACGGGCACCGGCGCATCCTCGGTGCCCATGATCTTGTTCGACTCCACGCCGCCCTTCCACTCCTCGCGGCTGCGGCCCCCGCCCAGATCCTTGTCGATCCACGGGATCAGATTGGCGGCGAGCGGCACGCCGAAGTGCTCGGTGGGGAACCCCGGGGCGCGCAGCGCCGCGCCGACCGCGCGGTCGATCTCGAGGATGCCGGCCGCGGGATCGGCGAGCAGCGGAGCGGCCGCGCCGTGCAGGGCGCCCATCTGCTCGAGCAGTTCGCGCATGTTCTGGGCGCCGGCGCCGGAGGCCGACTGGTAGGTCATCGCGGTGATCCACTCGATCAGATCCGCGCGCAGCAGGCCGCCGATCGCCATCAGCATGAGCGACACCGTGCAGTTGCCGCCGATGAAGTCCCTGACCCCGCGTTCGCGCGCCGCCTGGATCACCGGCAGGTTCACCGGGTCGAGGACGATGACCGAATCCCTTTCCATGCGCAGCGCCGAGGCCGCGTCGATCCAATACCCCCGCCAGCCGGCGGCGCGCAGCCGTCCGTGCACGGCCTGCGTATAGTCGCCTCCCTGGGTGCTGATGAGGAGGGGCAGGCGCGCGAGGGCCTGCAGATCGTTCGCGTCCAGCACCGGGCCCACGGGCCGGCCGACGTCGGGCGCCGCCGCGCCGGCCCGGGACGTGCTGAAGAAGACCGGTTCCACCAGATCGAAATCCCCCTCCGCGCGCATGCGCTCGAGGAGCACCGATCCGACCATGCCGCGCCAGCCGATGAGTCCGATGCGTGTCATGCGAGAATGAACTCCCGTGCCGGCGGTCGCCGGTTGTAATTCGAGGCCATCGCGTAGCCGTAGGCGCCGCAGGCGGCCACCAGCAGCACGTCGCCTTCGGAACAGGCCGGCAGCCAGTAGTCCGTGCCGAACTGATCCGCGCTCTCGCAGATCGGTCCGACCACGGTGACGCGCCCCGCCGCCGGTTCGCCCAGCCGGGTGAGGTTGCGGATCTCGTGGTGCGCGCCGTACAGGGCGGGACGGATCAGCGAGTTCATGCCGGTCGCGATGCCCACGTAGCGCACGTCGCCCTTGCCCTTCAACTGCGTGACCCGGGCCAACAGCACGCCGGCCTCGGCCACCAGGAACCGGCCGGGCTCCATCCAGAACTCGAGCTCCGGGAAGCGCCCCTTGAGCCCGGCCACGCCCCGGTCCAGGGCTCGAAGATCGAAGCGCGCGTGGCCGCCCTGCTCGGGCACGCCGATGCCGCCGCCGAGATCGACCACGCGGGCCTCCGGGAAGCGCCGCGACAGCTCGGCGAGCAGCTCGCCCGTGCTGGTCCAGTTGTGCACGTCGAAGATGCCGCTGCCGGTGTGCGCATGCAGCCCGGCCACGCGCACGCCCGCGGCCCGGGCCAGCGTCTGGAGCTCGTCGAGCTCGCCGACCGGGATGCCGAACTTGGAATACGCGCCCGCGGTGCGCACGTGATCGTGGTGTCCGCGGCCGACGCCCGGATCGATGCGCACGAACACCTCCCGGCCGGCGAACAGCCCGGGCCACGCCGCGAGCGGGTGCAGATTGTCGAGCGTCAGGCGCACGCCCTTGCGCAGCGCGTACTCGTACTCGCCGCGGGGCGCGAAGTTCGGCGTGAACAGCACCCGCTGCGGCTCGAGGCCGGGCACCTCGGCGAAGGCGAATTCGAGCTCGCCCTGCGAGACGCACTCGATCGCGAGGCCGGCGGCATACACGCGGCGCAGGATCTCGGGGTGCCAGTTCGCCTTCATCGCGTACGCCCAGCGGTCGACCGAGCCGACCCCGAGCACGGCGGCCACGGCGCCGTCCAGCGATTCGAGGTCGTAGACGAACGCGGCACCCTCGCGGGCCGCGATCTCGAGCAGCCGCGCCCGCTTGGCCGGCTGCTCCCACCAGGCGGCGGGCGCGCGTGCGCCGGCGGCGCGGCCGGGCTCGAACAGTTCCTGCCAGGTCGGTCCGAGCACCCGGTCCGAGCCGATGCGCTGGATCAGGCGCTCGTGCAGCTGCTGCACCAGGCTGTCGCCCTGCGCCTCGTCGATCACGAAGGTGAAATTCAGGTCGTTGGCCGCCTGGGTCACGAGGTAGATCTTCTGGTCCTGGAACAGCTCGAAGGCGCCGCCGAGCTCGTGCAGGATGCTGCGCAGGTTGTGCCCGAGCAGGCTCAGCGATGCGCACGGCCCGAGGATCCGAACGCGGCACAGCGCACCGAGCGCGCCGGTCAGGCGCTCGAGCGCCGCTGCGTCGAGCGTGTTGGCGGCCGGATCGAGCGACACCGTGACGTTGGTCTCCGACGTGGACACCAGGTCCACCGACAGCCCCTGCTGCTTGAAGACCTGGAAGGCATCGGCCAGGAAGCCGACCTGATGCCACATGCCCGGGCTTTCCATCGACACGAGGGTGATGCCCTTCTTGATGGCGATCGCCTTGACCTGCGCCGCGCTGTCGGCGACCTCCGAGGAGACGATGGTGCCCTCGAGCCCCGGCGCCTGGGTCGCATAGACGTGCAAGGGAATCCGGTACTGGCGCACCGGCAGCACACAGCGCGGATGCAGCACCTTGGCCCCGTTGCTCGCGATCTCCTGCGCTTCGTCGTAATGCAGCGCGCGCAGCAGCCGGGCCGTGGGCACCGACCGCGGATTGGCGCTGAACATGCCCGGCACGTCGGTCCAGATCTCGAGCCGCGCCGCGGACAGCTTGGCCGCGAAGTAGGCGCCCGAGGTGTCCGATCCGCCGCGGCCGAGCAGCACGGTGTCGCCGTCCTCGTTCGCGGCGATGAATCCCTGGGTGATCACGACGGCGCCGAGTGCGCCCCAGTCGGCCGAGAGGCCCGGATCCGGCGAGAAATCACAGGTCGCCGACAGCAGGTTCGCCTTCTCGTTGGATCCCTGGCGCCGCTCCGCCCGCAGCGCCCGGCGTGCATCCACCCACGCGGTCCGAATGCCCTGGGCGTTGAGGAACGTCTCGCCGAGAGTGGTCGCGAGCAACTCGCCGCTGGCCATCACGGCCGCACGCATGCGGTCGTCCACCCGGCGCTCGCGCGCCATCGTCCCGGCGCGCTCCCGAAGCTCCGACAGGAAGGCGTCGAAGCGCGCGCTCGGCTCGATTCCGAGCGCCCCGGCGAGCTCGCGGTGAACCGCCTCGATCCGCTCGAGCGCCGCCGCCTGCCGGCCCTCGAGCGCCGCCGAGATCAACGCCTCGAGGCGGTCGGTGATGCCCGACAGCGCCGAGTGGACCACCACGGGGCGCATGCCCGAGGCCATGCGCTCGCGCAGCACGCCGGCGATGTTCCGCCAGTTCGCCGCGGAGGACACGCTGGTGCCGCCGAACTTCAGAACGACCCAGGGTTTGGGCGAGGCACTCACGGCGGGCAACAGGCGCGGTGCCGGCTCGCCGGTTCGGAGAGCCGGCGCGATTCGAGCACGCCGCTACTCCTCTTCGAAGACGTCGCGCAGTTGTCGCTCCAACTGCCGCTCCGCCAGCACGTCCTCGACACGGCTCCACGCGGCCTTGCCGCGCTTAGGCTGCGGAGCCGCCTTGACGCGGCGTTCCGCGCGCTCGAGCACCGGTTCAAAATCGTTCGACTCCTCGGCCTCGCCGAGGAACTCGTCGTCGAGGTCGAAATGTTCGTCTTCGCGTTCGCTCATTGGTACAGAAAAGCCCTTGAAATCAACGGGATCGAATCGCCCGGCCGGTCAAAGTGCGGCACTATAACGGATTCGGGCGCGCGATCAACAGGGACCGCGATCGGGACCGCCTCGGCGTACCCGAGGCGCCGCTTTCGGCCGCTCCGCCATCGCGTGGTGAAGCTATATTTCATAATATAAATCAATATATTATGCGTGATATCTAAATAACATATCTCTAGTGAATTCTAGTATCCGAGCGCGCCTCGAGGCCCGCTCCAGGACCCGATCACCTCAAGTGCCGGTCCGGGTGCGCGCCGCACTGGCCGGCAGCGCCCCCTGGGCAATGGCCCGATTCACCGCCGACAGAATGGCGAGCAGCGAGGCGGTGATGATGTTCGCGTGCATGCCCGCGCCGAACAGGGTGCGCCGGGAGTGCGTGGTGATTTCGATGTACGACACGGCCTTGGCGCCGCTGCCCTCGCCGCGCGAGTGTTCTTCGTAGGAGAGCACGTCGAACGGCAGACCGACGGCCCGCACCATGGCATCGATGGGACCCGAGCCCTGTCCGTGCCAGGTTTCCGGGCGCCCCTCGCTGTCCACCTGCAACGTCAGCCGCTCGGTGTCGGCGCCGTCGGTCGAGGCGGACAACTGGTGGGAGCGATACAGGAACGGCGGGCGCGGCGCCAGGTATTCCTGAACGAACAGGTCCCACAACTCCTTGGACGTCAATTCCTTACCCGTGATATCTGCAGCCGCCTGTACGACCTGGCTGAACTCGATCTGCAGCCGGCGGGGCATCACCAACTGGTAATCGCGCTCGAGCAGATAGGCGACGCCGCCTTTGCCCGACTGGCTGTTGACCCGGATGATGGAGTCGTAGGAGCGGCCGAGATCCGAGGGGTCGATGGGCAGGTAGGGCACGTCCCAGATCTGTCCCTCGGCACGCGCCGCCAGCCCCTTCTTGATGGCGTCCTGGTGCGAGCCCGAAAAGGCCGTGAACACCAGGTCCCCGACGTAGGGATGGCGCGGGTGAATGGGCAGTTGATTGCAGCCTTCGGCGCAGCGCGCCACCTCGTTGATGTTGTCGAAATTCAATTTCGGATCAACGCCTTGGGTATAAAGATTCAAGGCCAATGTCACCACGTCGACATTGCCCGTGCGCTCGCCATTGCCGAACAAGGTGCCCTCGACGCGCTGGGCCCCCGCGAGCACCGCGAGTTCCGCAGCCGCCACCGCGGTACCGCGGTCGTTGTGCGGGTGGACGCTGAGCACCAGGCTGTCGCGGCGCGCGACGTGGCGGTGAAACCATTCGATCTGGTCGGCATACACGTTCGGCGTCGCCATCTCGACGGTGGCCGGCAGGTTGAAGATGCACGGCCGGGCCGGCGTGGGTTCCCAGACGGCGCTGACCGCGTCGCAGACCTCCACCGCGAAGTCGAGCTCCGTGCCGGTGAAGCTCTCCGGGCTGTATTCGAACACCCAATCGGTGTCCCGGTGCCGCTCGGCATGCTCGCGCACCCAGGTCGCGCCGCGCACGGCGATGTCGACGATGCCCGCACGATCCAGGCGGAAGACCACCCGCCGCTGGGCGACGGAGGTCGAGTTGTAGACGTGCACGATGGCGCGGCGTGCGCCCGCGAGGGCCTCGTAGGTGCGCGCGATCAGCTCGGGGCGGGCCTGGGTCAGCACCTGGATGGTGACGTCGTCCGGGATCAGACCCTGCTCGATGATCTCGCGCACGAAGTCGAAGTCCGTCTGAGAAGCGGCGGGAAAGCCGACCTCGATCTCCTTGAAGCCGATCTTCAGCAGCATGTCGAACATCCGCCGCTTGCGCGCCGGGTCCATCGGTTCGATCAACGCCTGGTTGCCGTCGCGCAGGTCGACGCTGCACCAGGTCGGCGGCGCCGTGATCACGCGGCTCGGCCAGGTGCGGTCGGCCATATCGACGGGTGTGAAGGCTCGGTACTTGGACGATGGATCACGCAGCATGACGTTTTCTCGCTGGCTTCGGCCGGTCAGTGGTTCTTGTCGAGGGTTCGTTCGGTCTTGTCGGCGCCGACCGATGGCGCGAAATGGTGCGCCTAGCGGCGCAGCAGCGGGGAAAGCGCGCGTTTCGCGGCGTCGCGCGGCGAACGGTCGAGCATGCGGGCGATGAGCGGCATACTCGGGCGAATGTATCACCCCATCGGCGGACGACGCAACACCGCCCGCGCCGCGCCGGGTCAACCGTAGGAGCGGCTCTTCCAGCGCGCGCCGCCCCCGAACCAGTGTTCGAGCGCCGATCCCACGGTCGCCGCCATGTAGAACCCGGCGACCAGCGGCAAGGCGAGCGCCCACGCGGGATTCAGCCGGTAGCGGCGCAGCGTCGGCTGGAAACTCGCGGCCGCGAGCGCGCAGGCCGCCGCCCCCGCCCAGCGCCGCCAGCCGTGCGCGAACAGCGCCTCGAGCGGCGGCGCCCACCACACGAGCGCGAGTCCGGCCAGGGTCGCGGCGAGGAGCGCCGCCGAATGGCGCAACTGGGTGAAGGCCGTGCGCGCGATCATGCGCCAGATGTCGCCGGCTCCCCGGTAGGGCCGAATCGACGCCGCGAGCCCCGAGTGTCCGAGGTACACCGCGCCGCCGCGCTTGACCGCGCGCGCCAGGGTCACATCGTCGATGAGCGCGCCGCGGATGGACTCGATGCCCCCGATGCGCTCGAGCGCGGCCCGGCGGATGAGCACGGTGCCGCCCGCCGCCGCCGCGACCCGGGCCGCGGGATCGTTCACGCGTGCGAACGGATAGAGCATCTGGAAGAAGTACACGAAGGCCGGCACCAAGGCGCGCTCGGCCAGACTCTCGCAGTTGAGCCGCACCATCTCGCTCACGAGGTCCGCGCCGGGCTGTTCGAGGCGGGCCATCAGCGCGGCCAGGTGCCGCGGGTCGTGCACGATGTCCGCATCCGTGAACAGCAGCACGGGCGCCTGGCCCGCGGCGATGCCCTGGCGCAGGGCCCACAGCTTGCCGGACCAGCCCGCGGGCTTCGCCGGGGCCGTGATCGTGGTGAGGCCCGGCGCCCGGCCGGCCGCCTCGGCGGTGCCGTCGGTGGAGCCGTCGTCGACCAGGATCACGCGAAATCGCCCCGCGTAGCGCTGCGCGAGCAGCGAGGCGATCACGGGGCCGATGGTTTCGGCCTCGTCGCGGGCGGGCACGATGACGTCCACGTCCGGGGCCGCGAGCGGCTCGGCGGGCGGCAGTTCGGGGCCCGAGCGCCAGAAGCGGCCGTGCGCGAACGCGAGGTACAGCCAGACGGCGAGCGAGAGCAGCGCGATCATGGCGATGCGGCCGGCGCGGCCGTCAAATCCAGCCCTGCAGGTGCCGCCGCACGATCGCGGCGAGCGCCTCGGCGTGCCGGTCGTCGTCGTTCAGCGAGGGCACCAG
>JAJXZV010000273.1 GCA_021779875.1 Pseudomonadota bacterium | reverse complement strand
GGCGGACCTCGGGCCGGACGGCGGCTCCGGGCTCTGGGCGCAGAACGCCTCGGCCACGTGCCGCTGCAGGGCGTGCCAGGGCTGGCTCCAACGCTGCAGGAATTCGTTCATCGCGTAGTTCATCGCGTGCTCCTCGACTCCGGCCGCGCTCATGCGGCCTGCTCCACCGGAATTGAGAGCGTGGCGGCGCGGATTTGTTCCCGCCATCTCGGCCAGTCGATCAGGCGCAGCTGCCCGTTCATGTCTTCGACCAGCGACGTGCAGCTCTCGACCCAGTCGCCGTCGTTGCAGTAGAGCACCCCGTCGATGTCGCGGATCTCGGCGCGGTGGATGTGGCCGCAGACCACGGCGTCGACGCCCGCCTTGCGCGCCGCCTGCGCCACCGCGTCCTCGAAGCTGCCGATGTATTGCACGGCGCTCTTCGCCTTGTGCTTGAGGTAGGCGGACAGCGACCAGTGCGGCAGGTTGAACAGGCGGCGCACCCGGTTGACGACCGGGTTGACGGCGAGCAGCACGTCGTACAGCCAGCTGCCGAGCTTCGCGAGCCAGGGGCTGCACTTCACGACCGAGTCGAATTCGTCCCCGTGCAGCACCAGCATGCGCCGCCCGTCGGCGCCATGGTGCACGTACTGCCGGTGGATCTCGAGGTTGCCGAAGACGGCGCCGTCGAAGTCCCGGAACACCTCGTCGTGGTTGCCGGGCACGAACACCACCCGGGTGCCGCGCTTCGACTTGCCGAGGATGGTGCGTAGGACGTTGTTGTGCGACTGCGGCCAGTACATCGACTTCTTCATGCTCCACACGTCGATGATGTCGCCCACGAGGAACAGGTGGTCCATTTCCACGTGGTGCAGGAAGTCGAGCAGCAGGTCGGCGCTGCAGCCGCGGAATCCCAGGTGCACGTCCGAGATGAACACCGTGCGCAATCGCAGACTGGAAGGCCCGTTTCGCTCGACCATGGATCCTCCGCCGATCCCGTACCTTGCGCCGCAAGATGGCCCAGGCGTGTGACGGTCGGATGAATCACGCGAGAAGATTTTCTTACAATCCATGCACTTGGGCGGGCTGCGCGAAGCGGTACCCGAAGCCGCGCACGGTCTGGATGTAGGCCTCGTAGCCCGGCTGGCTTAAGGTCTTGCGCAGCCGCTGCACGTTCACGTCCACGGTGCGCTCGTCCACGCCGCTGTGTTCGCCCCAGACCTGGGCGAGCAGCTGGGCGCGGTTGAACGCCTGGCCGGGATGCAGCATGAGGAACTCGAGCAGGCGTAATTCGACGCCGCGCAGGGCGATCACGTGGCCGCGCGCGCTCACCCGGCCGCGGGCGGCGTCGAGCACCAGGCCGTCGATGGCGAGCGACGGATCGCCCCCCGCCGACGCCCGGCCGCGCAGCAGCGCCGCCACCCGCGCCACGGCCTCGTCCGGGGAGAACGGCTTGAGGATGTAGTCGTCGGCGCCGAGGTTCAGGCCCATGACCACGTGCTGCTCGCCGGCGAGCGCCGACAGGATGATCAGGCGGACGGCCCGCCCGGCGCGCGCGCGGCGGATGCCGTGCAGCCACTCGAGCGCCGGCAGGCCGCGCGAATTCCAGTCGAGGATGCACAGGTGCGGCGGCTGCTCGGCCACCGCCGCCGCCGCCGCGCCCGGGTCGCCGATGGTGCGGACCATGAAGCCGGCGCCGCCGAGCCGCTGGCGCAGCGGCTCCACGGCGGCGATGTCGCGATCGGCGATCAGTATCTGCTTGGGGGCATCCGAGGCGGGCATCGCCTGCGGATTACAGAGGACCCTCGTGACGGATTCGTGACGATTCCGTGTCAGCCCGCGCGCAGGCCGAGGTGCTCGAGGATGCCGAATGCCGCCTCACGGCCCTCGTACACCGCCGTGACCACGAGGTCGGAGCCGCGCACCATGTCGCCGCCGGCGAACACCTTCGGGTTGGTGGTCTGGAAGCGCCGCCGCGGCCCGGTCGTGACCCGCACCCGGCCGTTCGGATGCAGCGCGATCCGCTCGCGCTCGAACCAGTCCGCCGGGCTCGGCAGGAAGCCGAAGGCGATGATCACCGCGTCCGCCGGGATGGTCTCCTCCGTCCCGGGGATCACCTCCGGCACGCGCCGGCCGCGCGCCCCGGGGGCGCCCAGCCGGGTTTCGACCAGCTTCACCCCCTCGACCCGGTCGGTGCCGACGATCTCGACGGGCTGGCGGTTGAACAGGAAGGTGACCCCCTCCTCCTTGCTGTTCTTGTAGTCGCGGCGCGAGCCCGGCATGTTCTCCTCGTCGCGCCGATAGGTGCAGGTGACGCTGGCCGCGCCCTGGCGGACGGCCGTGCGATTGCAGTCCATGCCCGTGTCGCCGCCGCCGAGCACCACCACCCGCTGGCCGCGCAGGTCGATGAACCGCCCCGGATCGGTCTCGAGCTTGAGCTCGCGGTGGATGTTGGACACGAGGTACGGCAGCGCCTCGTGCACGCCGGGCAGATCCTCGCCGGCGAAGCCGCCCTTCACGTACCGATAGGTGCCCATGCCGAGGAACACCGCGTCGAACCCGTCGAGCAGCTTTTCGAAGGCGAGGTCCCGGCCAACCTCGACGTTCAGCCGGAACTCGACCCCCATGCCCTCCATGAGCTCGCGCCGCTTCTCGACGACTTCCTTCTCGAGCTTGAACGGCGGGATGCCGAAGGTGAGTAGTCCGCCGATGCGCGGGTGGCGGTCGAAGACCACCGGCGTGACGCCGTTGCGCACGAGCACGTCGGCGCAGGCGAGTCCGGCGGGTCCCGCGCCCACGACGGCCACTCGCCGGCCCGTGGCCACGACCCCCGTCATGTCGGGCTTCCAGCCCTGCTTGAGCGCCTCGTCGGTGATGAACTTCTCGATCGAGCCGATGCTCACCGCGCCGAGGCCGTCGTTCAGCGTGCAGGCGCCCTCGCACAGCCGGTCCTGCGGGCAGATCCGCCCGCACATCTCCGGCAGCGAGTTGGTCTGGTGGGACAGCTCGGCCGCCTCGAACAGCTTGCCGTCGTTGACGAGCGCCAGCCAGTTCGGGATGTAGTTGTGCACCGGGCACTTCCACTCGCAGAACGGGTTGCCGCAGGCGAGGCAGCGGCCCGCCTGCTGCGCGGCCTCCTCGGGCCGGTAGGGGGCGTAGATCTCGCGGAATTCCCGGACGCGCGCCTCCACGGGCAGCTTCTCCGGATCCTTGCGCGGCACTTCGAGGAATTGCAGGTTCTTATCGGCCATGATGTCGGGCACCCTCGCTCGTCAGGCCGCGCGGCGCAGGTTCGTGAGCAGGGAGTCGATGGCGGCCGCCTTCGGCTTGACCACCCAGAACTTGCCGATGAACGAGCGGAAGTCGTTGACGAGCTGCGCGCCCCAGACGCTGCCCGTGAACTCGACGTGCTGCTCGATCAGGCCGCGCAGGTGCTGCACGTGCGCGCCCATGCCCTCCGGCGAGACGCGGTGGATGTCGATGAGCTCGTGGTTGTAGCGGTCCACGAAGTCGCGCTCCATGTCGAGGATGTAGGCGAATCCGCCGGTGAAGCCGGCGCCGAAGTTCACGCCCGTGCGGCCGAGCACGCACACCACGCCGCCGGTCATGTACTCGCAGCAGTGGTCGCCGGCGCCCTCCACCACGGCGAGCGCGCCGGAATTGCGCACCGCGAAGCGCTCGCCCGCCATGCCGGCGGCGAACAGCTCCCCGCCGGTGGCGCCGTACAGGCAGGTGTTGCCCATGATGATGGTCTCGCGCGCGCTGAACACCGAGCCCGCCGGCGGACGCAGCACGATGCGCCCGCCCGCCATGCCCTTGCCGACGTAGTCGTTGGCCTCGCCCTCGAGGATCAGGTGCAGCCCGCCCGCGTTCCACACGCCGAAGCTCTGGCCCGCCGAACCCTTGAGCCGCACCACCAGAGGCGCGTCGCTCATGCCCGAGTTGCCCCAGTGCTTGGCGATCTCGCCCGAGACGCGCGCGCCGATCGAGCGGTGGAAGTTGCGCACCGAGTAGGCGAACGCGCCGCCCGAGCGCGCGGCGATGGCCGCGCGCATGTCGGACCACATCGTCTCCGCCAGCACCCCCTTGTCGAACGGCTCGTTGCGCGGATCGACGCAGTACTGCGGCTGGTCGGACACCAGCGAGGCGTTCGCCAGCAGGGGCGCGAGATCGATCTTGCCCTGCTTCTCGGTCTCGCCCGGCTTCGCGCGCAGCAGATCGGTGCGCCCGATCAGTTCGGCGAGCGAGCGCACCCCGAGCGCCGCCATGATCTCGCGGCACTCCTCGGCCACGAACTTGAAATAGTTGACCACCATCTCCGGCAGGCCGACGAAGTACTTGCTGCGCAGCACGTTGTTCTGGGTCGCGACGCCGGTCGCGCAGTTGTTCAGGTGGCAGATGCGCAGGTACTTGCAGCCCAGGGCGATCATCGGGGCGGTGCCGAAGCCGAAGCTCTCGGCGCCGATCATCGCCGCCTTGATGACGTCGAGCCCGGTCTTCAGGCCGCCGTCGGTCTGCAGGCGGACCCGGTGGCGCAGCTCGTTGACCCGCAGGGTCTGGTGGGTCTCGGCGAGCCCGAGCTCCCACGGCGTGCCCGCGTACTTGATCGAGGAGATCGGGCTCGCGCCCGTGCCGCCGTCGTAGCCGCTGATGGTGATCAGGTCCGCGTAGGCCTTGGCGACGCCCGCCGCGACCGTGCCCACCCCGGGCTCGGCCACCAGCTTCACGGACACGAGCGCCGTCGGGTTCACCTGCTTCAAGTCGAAGATCAGCTGCGCCAGGTCCTCGATCGAGTAGATGTCGTGGTGCGGCGGCGGCGAGATCAGGCCGACCCCCGGGCGCGCGAAGCGCAGGCGCGCGATCATCTCGTTGACCTTGTGGCCGGGCAGCTGGCCGCCCTCGCCGGGCTTCGCGCCCTGGGCGATCTTGATCTGCAGCACCTCGGCGTTGATCAGGTACTCCGGCGTCACGCCGAAACGGCCCGAGGCCACCTGCTTGATCTTGGAGTTCTTCTCCGTGCCGTAGCGCACCGGATCCTCGCCGCCCTCGCCGGAGTTCGAGCGCGCGCCGAGACGGTTCATGGCGATCGCGAGCGCCTCGTGCGCCTCGGGCGAGAGCGCGCCCAAGGACATGCCGGCGCTGTCGAAGCGCGCGAGGATGGCGCTCACCGGCTCGACCTCCTCGAGGGGCACCGGCGCGCCGGCCGGCTTCAGCTCGAGCAGGTCCCGGAGGCAGGACACCGGCCGCTCGTTGACCAGCGCGGCGAACGCCTTGTAGTGGGCGAAATCCCCGGTGAGAACCGCCGCCTGCAGCGTCGCGACCACGTCCGGGTTGTACATGTGGTACTCGCCGCCGTGCATGTACTTGAGCAGGCCCCCCTGCTCGACGCGTTCGGCCGGATTCCAGGCGCGCCGCGCGAGCGCGAGCGCGTCGGCCTTCAGGTCGGCGAAGTCGGCGCCGCGGATGCGGCTGTCCGAGCCCTCGAAGCACAGCGCCACCACCTCGTCCGCGAGACCCACGATCTCGAACAGCTGCGCGCTGCGGTAGCTCGCGATGGTCGAGATGCCCATCTTGGACATGATCTTGAACAGGCCCTTGCGGATGCCGCGCCGGTAGCTGCGGCCGAGCTCCTGGCGCGTGTCGGCGTCCATCTTCAGCACGCCCTTGCGCGTCAGGTCGAACAGGGTCTGGTACGCGAGGTACGGATACACCGCGGTCGCGCCGTAGCCGATCAGGCAGGCGAAGTGGTGCGCGTCGCGCGCCGTGCCGGTCTCCACCAGGATGTTGCACTTGCAGCGCAGGCCCGTCTTCACCAGGCGGTGGTGCACCGCGCCGGTGGCGAGCAGCGCGTGGATCGGGATCTTGCCCTCGACCAGGTAGCGGTCCGAGAGCAGCAGCACGATCGTGCCGGCGCGCACCGCCGCCTCGGCCCGGTCGCACACCGCCGAGATGGCGGCCTCGAGGTCGAGGCTCTCGTCGGCCTGCAGGTCGATGAACGCGTGCGGCACGCCCGAGTCCTCGAGCGCCACGATCTGCCGCAGCTTGCGCTGCGACAGGATGGGCGAGCTCAGCACGATCTGCTCGGCGTGCTGGGGCGCCGGCACGAAGATGTTGGCCTCCGCGCCGATCTGCGTCTGCAGGGACATGACCACGCTCTCGCGCAGGCTGTCGATGGGCGGATTGGTGACCTGGGCGAACTGCTGGCGAAAATAGTCGTACAAGGAGCGCACTTTCTTCGACATCACCGGCAGCGGCGTATCGTCCCCCATGGAGCCGACCGCCTCGCTCTCGTCCTCCGCGAGCACGCGGACGATCTCGTCGCGCTCCTCGGCCGAGACGTTGTACATCTTCTGGAAGCGCGCGAGCGTCTCGCGGTCGAAGGGCTCGGCCGCCAGGCGCGGGTCGATCAGGTCGGTCTGCAGGTAGCGCACGCCCTTCTTGAGCCACACCTTGTAGGGATGGCGGTTCTTCAGCAGGTCGTCCACCTGCCGGGTGTCCATGAGTTCGGAGGTCTGCAGATCGAGCGCCAGGATCTCGCCGGGCCCGAGCTTGCCCTTGCGCACCACGTCCTCGGGCTGGTAATCCCACACCCCCGCCTCGGAGGCGATGGTGATGTGGCGGTTGCGGGTGATCACCCAGCGCGCCGGGCGCAGGCCGTTGCGGTCGAGCGTGCAGCAGGCGTAGCGGCCGTCCGTGAGCACGATGCCGGCCGGGCCGTCCCAGGGCTCCATGTGGGTCGCGTGGTACTCGTAGAACGCCTTCAGGTCGGGGTCGATCATATCGACCGACTGCCAAGCCGGCGGCACCAGGATGCGCATGGCGTGCATGGGATCGAGGCCGCCGACCAGCAGCAGTTCGAGCATGTTGTCGAGGGACTGGGAGTCCGAGCCCGTCAACGAGACCACCGGCAGGATGTCCGACAGGTCCGGCAGCACCGGCGAGCGGAACAGCGGCCCGCGCGCCACCGCCCAGCTGCGGTTGCCCTGCACCGTGTTGATCTCGCCGTTGTGCGCGAGATAGCGGTAGGGATGGGCGAGCCGCCACTGCGGCAGCGTGTTGGTCGAGAAGCGCTGGTGGAACACCACCACCGACGCCTCCATGCGCGGATCCTTGAGGTCCGGATAGAACTGCGTCAGGTACCGGGGCATCACCATGCCCTTGTAGACGATGGTGCTGGCGGACAGCGACGGCAGGTAGAAGACCGGGTCCGAGCCCTCCAGCCGCTTCTCGGCGCGCCGCCGCGCCAGGAACAGCTTGCGGTTCAGCGTCGCCTCGTCGAGCTCCCGGCCGGCGTTGACGAACACCTGCTCCATCGCCGGCAGCGTCTTCAGCGCCTCGGCGCCGCAGGCCGCCGGGTCGGTCGGCAGCACGCGAAAGCCCGCGACCCGCAGATCCTCGCGCTCGATCTCCGCCGTCAGGATCCGGCGCGCGTGATCCGCGAGGCCGGCGTCCCGGTTCAGGAACACGAGCCCGGCGCCGAACAGGGGGGTCAGCGTGAAGCCGCTCTGGGCGGCGGCCGCGCGCAGGAAGGCCGTGGGCATCTTGATGAGCAGCCCGCAGCCGTCGCCGGTCTTGCCGTCGGCGGCGATGGCGCCGCGGTGCGTCAGCCGGTTCAACGAGCTGATGGCGGTCTCGATCACCCAGTGACTGGGCTGATCGTCCAGGCTGGCGATCAAGCCGAAACCGCAGGAGTCTCGTTCGTAGGCGGCGCGGTACAGACCCCAATCCGTCGCGCGCGGGTCAGGGCCCCCGAGGCGGCTCGCCTCGGCCGCCCGATGCTGATTTGACATAACTAGTCCACACGGTGGCAGACCCCGCGGCCCATTCCGCAGAGTCCTTCAAGAACAACGACTTGACCGAACTGAAGCGCCTTGTTGGAGCAGGCGCACTCGAGGGGGACAATGCCGCCACCCGCACTTGGTGTGACCCCGATGATACCTCGGTGACGAGACCCGTCAACCGGCGATATAGCGCTCGAGCTGCTGGATTTGCTCGCTCTGGGCCTGGATCACCGCCTTCACCAGGTCGCCGATCGACAGCATGCCCACCACCCGGCCGGACTCGACCACCGGCAGGTGGCGGAACCGCCGCGCGGTCATCACCTCCATGCAGTGGCGCACCGTGTCCCCGGGCGACACGGTGATCGCCGGGCTGGTCATGATGTCGCTCACCGGCGTGTCGCTCGAGGAGCGGTGCTTGAGGATCACCTTGCGGGCGTAGTCGCGCTCGGAAATGATGCCGAGCAGCGCCCCGTCGCGCATGACCAGCAACGCCCCGATGTGCCGCTCCGCCATGACCTCGATCGCGCGGAGCACCGAGTCGTCCGGAGAGACGTGGAAGATCTGGTTACCCTTGCCGCGCAGCAATTGATTCACGGTCTGCATGACCTGCCCCTCCTCGCCAACCGCCCAAGAACGCGCCGGCCTCGTGCGGGCCGTTTCACCCGACTATACCCCAGCCGTCCCCCGCCAGGAAATCCAGCCCGCGCACCGGTGCTGTGCGAAGATGACGCGGATCATGATCGAGACCCCGAGCGACGCCCCCCGTGCCGCCATCCGGCCCCACACCGTCGCCTCGGACCACGGCGATCGCGTCGATCCTTACTTCTGGCTGCGGGACGACGAGCGGCGCGACCCCGACGTGCTCGCCTACCTCGCGGCCGAGAACGCCTACAAGGCGCGCTGCCTCGCCCCCCTCGAGGGGCTCCAGGACGCGCTCTACACGCAGATCATCTCGCGCCTGAAGCAGGACGACTCCACCGTGCCGTACTTCGAGCGCGGCTTCTGGTACTACGCGCGCTACGAGACCGGCAAGGAGCACCCCATCTACGCCCGGCGCGAGGGCGTCATGCAGGCGCCCGAGCAGATCGTCCTCGATGCCAACGAGCGCGCGGCCGGGCACGCGTACTACCAGTGCGCCGGGCTCGAGGTGTCGCGCAATTCCGAGTGGCTGGCCTTCTGCGAGGACACCGTCGGCCGGCGCGAGTACAACCTGCGCTTCAAGAACCTGAGGACCGGCGAGCTGCTCGCCGAGACCATCGGCAACGTCGAGCCGGGCGTCGCATGGGCGAACGACGACCGCACCCTGCTCTACGTGGAGAAGGACCCCGAGACGCTGCTTGGGCTGTACGTGAAGAGGCACCGGCTGCGCGAGGACCCGGCGGCCGACGAACGGGTGTTCGAGCAGACCGACCCGAGCTTCTACACCGGGGTGTCGAAGTCGAAGTCCCAGCGCTTCATCTTCCTGCACATGGAGAGCACCGTGAGCTCGGAGTGGCGCTACGCCGACGCCGACGACCCGGCGCTCGCGTTCAAGGTGTTCCTGCCCCACGAGCGCGACCACGAGTACCAGATCGAGGATCTCGGCGACCGGTTCATCGTGCGCACGAACTGGCAGGCGCGCAATTTTCGCCTGGTGCATGTGCCCATCGTCGCCGCCGGGACGCGCGAGGGCTGGCGCGACCTCGTCGGGCACCGGGACGACACCTTCATCGAGGAATTCGAGGTGTTCGAGCGATTCCTCGCGGTCTCGGTGCGCCACGGCGCGCTCGCCAAGATCGCCATCCAGCCGCTCGCGCCGGGCATCGAGGCGCGCTTCATCGCGAGCGACGAGCCGGCCTATACCACCGCGATCTCCATGAATCCGGGCCTCGGCGGCGACCTGCTGCGCTACGCCTACTCCTCGCCCACCACGCCCACGACCATCTACGATTACGACGTGCGCACCGGCGAGCGCACGCTGCTCAAGCGCGACGAGGTGCTGGGCGGCTTCGACTCCGCGAACTACCGCACCGAGCTGCTGTTCGCCCCGGCGCGCGACGGCACCCGCATTCCCGTGACGCTCCTGTACGGCAAGGATCACCGCCACGACGGGCGGGCGCCGCTCCTGCAATACGCCTACGGCGCCTACGGCCTGTCGATGGACCCGGCGTTCTCCTCGCCGCGCCTCTCCCTGGTCGACCGCGGCTTCGTGTTCGCGATCGCGCACGTGCGCGGCGGCCAGGAGATGGGCCGCGCCTGGTACGACTACGGCCGGCTGCTCAACAAGAAGAACTCGTTCACCGACTTCATCGACGTGACCCGCCATCTCGTGGCCGCGAAGGTGGCGGCCCGCGACCGCGTATTCGCCATGGGCGGCAGCGCCGGCGGGCTGCTGGTCGGCGCCGTCGCGAATGCGAGCCCCGGGGACTACCGCGGCATCGTCGCGCAGGTGCCGTTCGTCGACGTGGTCACCACCATGCTCGACGACAGCATCCCGCTCACGACCAACGAG
>JAJXZV010000017.1 GCA_021779875.1 Pseudomonadota bacterium | reverse complement strand
AGGCTGGACTTGCGCCCGGGGCGCATGGCGAAGTTCTCGCTCGCCCAGACCGGTCCGGCGTCCATCTCGGCCTCGGCCTGCAGCACCGTCACCCCCCATTCGGGGTGCCGCGCCGCGCCCTCCTGAACCACCCAGTCGAGCGCCGAGGGTCCGCGGTCGCCGACGATGCCCGGATGCACGATCAGGCAGACGTGAGAGCGCCAGACCGATTCGGGAATCGCCCGGCGCAGGTAGGGCGCGACGATCAGTTGCGGCCGGAACAGCGCCACAGCCTCCTCGGTGACCGAGTCAGAGATGTCGAACTCGATCGACAGTTCGTGGCCGGCGGCGGCGAGCTCGGTGTGTATCCTTTGGGTCAGGCCGTTGTAGGCGTGGGTCAAGAGCAGGATGCGCACGTCCGGCCTCAGCAGATGCGCGGCAGCTGCTCGCCGGTGAGCCAGTCGACGATGCGGCGGCCGCCGAAGCCGGTGGTCATCTGCACGAAGTGATGGGCGTCCTCGTGTACCGTGCCGACGATCGCCGCGCGCGCCCCCTGCGGATGGGCGGCGAGCACCGCGCGCGCGCGCTCGGCGTCGTCCCCGGCGACGATGGCCACCAGCTTGCCTTCGTTGGCGACGTAGAGCGGATCGAGGCCGAGCAGTTCGCAGGCGGCGGCGACCTCGGTATTCACCGGGATCGCCGCTTCCTCGAGCATCATGCCCACGCCCGACTGCCGCGCGATTTCGTTCAGGGTGGTGGCCAGGCCGCCGCGCGTCGGGTCGCGCAGCGCGCGCACCCTGACGCCCGAGGACAGCAGGGCATCGACCAGGCCGTGCAGCGCCTGCGTGTCGGAGACGATGGGCGAGGTGAAGCCCAGGCTCTCGCGCTGCGCCATGATCGCCATGCCGTGATCGCCGATGCTGCCCGAGACCAGGATGCGGTCGCCCGGCCGCGCCCGGCTGCCGGAGAGATCGACGCCCTCGGGCAGCCAGCCCAGGCCGGTGGTGGTGATGAAGACGCCGTCGCCGTGACCGCGCTCGACCACCTTGGTGTCGCCGGCGACCACCGGCACGCCGGCCTGCCTCGATGCGCGCGCCATCGAGTCGATGATGCGCTGCAAATCGGCGAGCGGGAAACCCTCTTCGAGGATGAAGCCGGCGGTGAGATAGAGCGGCTTGGCGCCCATCATCGCGACGTCGTTGATGGTGCCATGCACCGACAGGCAGCCGATGTCGCCGCCGGGAAAGAACAGCGGCGAGACCACGTGGCAGTCGCTGCTCATCACCAGCCGGCCCGGCGCCGCGGGCAACACCGCGCCGTCGTCGCCCTGAGCGAGATAGTCGTTGGCGAAGGCCGGCGCGAACAGTTCCTCGATCAGCTGCGCCATCGCGCGCCCGCCCGAGCCGTGGCTCATGTCCACCCGCCCCGCCTCGAGATCCAGCCGCCGGACGTAACCCCGCTTCGCTGCGTTCATGCCCGTGTCGTCTCCTGGTAACGGCCGTAGGTGTAATGGGCGGCGCAGGCGCCCTCGGAGGACACCATGCACGAGCCCATCGGATTCTCCGGCGTGCACGCCGTGCCGAACAGCTTGCACTGCCAGGGCCGCTTGACGCCGCGCAGGATGGCCCCGCACTCGCAGGCGCGATTGTCGGCCACGCGCCGGTAGCTGAGCGGAAAACGCCGCTCGGCGTCGAAGCGGGCGTAGTCCTCCCTGATCCGCAGCGCCGAATAGGGCACGACGTTGAGGCCGCGCCACTCGAATTCGCGGCGCAGCTCGAACACCTCCGCCACCAGGTTCTGCGCCTTGAGATTGCCCTCCCGGGTCACCGCGCGCGAGAACTCGTTTTCCACCTCGGCGCGGCCGGAATTGACCTGATCGACCAGCATCAGGATGGCCTGCATCACATCGAGCGGCTCGAAGCCGGCGATCACCACCGGCTTGCGGTATTCCTCGGCGAAGAACTCGTAGGGGCGGCTGCCGATCACCGTCGACACATGCGCCGGACCGATGAAGCCGTCGAGCGGCACGGTGCCGTACTCGCGCACCTCGGGCGACTCGAGGATATGGCCGATCGCCGACGGCGTCAGCACGTGACAGCACAGCACCGAGAAGTTTTCGAGGCCCAGTGCCTGCGCCTGGCGGATCACCACCGCGGTCGGCGGCGTCGTGGTTTCGAAGCCGATGGCGAAGAACACCACCTGGCGCTCCGGGTGCTGCTGCGCCAGCGCCAGCGCGTCGGCGCAGGAATAGACGATGCGCACGTCGGCGCCGCGCGACTTGGCCCGAAGCAGCGACAGTCCCTGCGAGGCGGGGATGCGCAGCGTGTCGCCGTAGGTGCACAGCGTCACCCCGTGCGTGAGCGCCAGCTCGATGGCCATGTCCACCCGGCCGATCGGCAACACGCAGACCGGGCAGCCGGGGCCGTGGATCATGCGCACCCGGGCCGGCAGCAGGTCGGCGACGCCGTAGCGGGAGATGGCGTGGGTATGGCCGCCGCAGAACTCCATGAAACTGTAGTCGCGGCCGGGTTCGGCGGCGCGCGCCACGGCCGCAGCCAGCCCCTTCGCCAGCCCGCCGTCGCGGAACTCATCGATGTACTTCACGGCCATCCCCCCATCCCCCTTCCCGGGGAAGGGGGTGACGGAGGTTCGTCCCTGC
>JAJXZV010000328.1 GCA_021779875.1 Pseudomonadota bacterium | reverse complement strand
GGTCCGCCGCGCGTCGACCCGCAGCCACATCGGCGCCTGCGCATCGGACGCGGCCAGCACCTGCGTCCATTGGCGGGGCCAGTCGGCACGCAGGCGGTCGGCGAGCCAGCCGGGCGCGGCGTGGCGGGCGGCCGGATCGCGCGCGATCGCGGCGTCGACGTCGCGGCGCTCCCGCAGGTAGCGGCGCAACACCGCGTTCACCAGGCCGCCGGCGCGGGCGTGTGGCGATGCCTTCACCGTGCGCACGGCGGCGTCCACCACGGCATAGGCCGGGGTGCGTGCATCTTCCAGCTCGAACAACGCCACCGACAACAGCGCGCGGACCCCGACGTCGAGCTTGCGCACCGGCTGCGCGAGCAGCCGCGCGAGGATCGCCTCGTGCCGGAAGAAGCCGCGCACCGCGCCGTAGCTCAAGGAGCGGACCGCCGAGGCGACGGCCGGCGGGGCCGTGCTCAGCGCCTCCTGCATGGCGGCGTCGAGCGTGCAGCCCTCGGCGAGCACGCGCGCGACCACCTGCGCGGCGAGCGCACGGGCATTGATGCCGTCGCCGGCCGACGCGTTCACGAGCTGCTCAAGAGCGCGCCCGCGATGCGCCGCGCGTGCGTGAACTCGCGCGCCGCAACCGGCTTGCGTCCGGCGAGCTGCAGCCGCGTGATGCCGAGCACGCCCCGGCCGCAGGCCACCTCGATCCGGTCATCGTGGGCCGCGAGCACCGTCCCCGGGGGCGCCCCGGCGGGCTCGCGGGCCGCCACCCGCGCCTCCCAGATCCGCAGCTGCTCGCCCTCGAGCCGCGTCTCGGCGACCGGCCAGGGGTTGAAGGCGCGCACGCGTCGGAGGATCGCCTCGGCGTCTTCGCGCCAATCGATCTGCGCCTCGCGCTTGTCGAGCTTGTGCGCGTACGTCACGCCGTCGGCCGGCTGCGGCACCTCGACGAGCGTGCCTGCGTCGAGCCGGCGCAAGGTCTCGCACAGCAGCTGGGCACCCAAGCCCGCGAGCCGGTCGTGCAGCGTGGCGGCCGTGTCCTGCGGACCGATGTCCAGGCGGCGCTCCGCCAGCACGGGGCCGGCATCGAGACCTTCGGTCATGCGCATGATGGTGACTCCGGTGCGGGCGTCGCCGGCAAGCAGGGTGCGCTGTATCGGCGCGGCGCCGCGCCAGCGCGGCAGCAGCGAGGCGTGGATGTTCAGGCACCCGAGCCTCGGCACCGCGAGCACGGCGGGCGGAAGGATCTGCCCGTAGGCCACCACCACCAGCGCGTCGAGCCCGAGCCGTTCGAGCGTCGCGAGCACGGCGGGAGCCCGCATGTCCGGCGGCTGATGCACCACCAGGCCGAGTTCCGCGGCCCGCCGCTTCACGGGGCTCGCGGTGAGATGGCGTCCGCGGCCCGCCGGACGATCGGGCTGGGTGAACACGGCGCACACGTCGAAGCCCTCGCGCACCAAGGCGTCGAGCGCCGGTACCGCGAAGTCCGGCGTGCCGGCGAAACCAATCTGCAAGGGTCTCTCCCGGGCGTTCGCGCCGGTCAAAGCGCCGGCACGACGGGTCGCCGGGCCGCGGCGCCGAGCGCGCGGCTCGGGCGTTCGGCGCCGTCGGCGCGCTGCTTGCGCTCCTTCTCCAGGCGACGACGGATCATCTGCCGCTTCAGTTCGGACAGATAGTCCACGAACAACCGGCCTTCCAGGTGATCGATCTCGTGCTGGATGCAGATCGCGAGCAGACCGTCGGCCTGCAGTTCGAAGGTCCGGCCGTCGCGATCCAGGGCCCGCACCCGCACCGAGGTGGCGCGCTGCAACTTGTCGTAGATGCCGGGCACCGACAAGCAGCCCTCTTCGCCCGGACCACGGCCCTGGGCATCCACGATCTCGGGATTGATGAACACGCGCGGCTGGTCGCGCGCGTCGCTCACGTCGAGGACCAGGACGCGTCGATGCACGTCCACCTGAGTCGCGGCGAGACCGATGCCGTTGGCCGAGTACATGGTCTCGAGCAGATCATCCACCAGTTGCCGCACCGCGTCATCGACTTTGGCGACCGGCTCGGCTCGGGTGCGCAGTCGCGGGTCCGGATACTCCAAAATTGCGAGTTTCGTCATGGGAGTTATGCGATGAATGTCGTGTTTTTGGCCCGCGATTGTTGCTAAAGTTCCGGCGCTGCTTAACTTAATGCCGCCGAGAATCAGCCCGCGCGATGACGGCGAGCATCAAATTCGGGCGCTGCGTCGTCATTGTCGAGGCGACCGCCGGGGCAGTATAGCAGTGAGCCCGGCGCCGAATGACGGGCGCGATCAAAGGGAGCGATGAGGAATGCAAGGCCATCGATTCATTGGGCTGTTTCTCGCCGGTGTCATGACCGCAGGGTGCCACGCGGAGCGGCCCCAACCGCCACCTGCGCCGGTGGCCCAGGTCGATACGGGCGTCCAGGGGATGCCCGTGGGCGACGATCGCACCGCGATGGAGGCCGGCTTGGACGCGGCATCGGCATCGGCCGCGCCCCGCTCGCCGGCGCCGCCGCCGGACGCCAGCGCGCCCGCTAACGCGCGTCCGGCCCACGGCCCCGCCCTCGCGGACGGTGCGCCGGACACCTATGTCGTCAAGAAAGGCGACACGCTGTGGGGCATTTCCAAGGTGTTCCTGCGCGATCCCTGGTACTGGCCGGAGATCTGGCAGGTCAATCCGCAGATCAAGAATCCGCACCTTATCTATCCCGGCGACACGCTGCGCCTGGTCTATGTCGATGGCAAGCCGCGGGTTGTGTTGCAGCGCGGTGCCGAGCGCGACATCGAACGAGGATCGGACGTGCGGCTGGAGCCGCGCGTGCGCAGTCAGCCGCTCAGCTCGGCGATCACCACCATCCCGTACGAGAAGGTCGCGGCCTTCATGTCGAAGCCCACCGTCCTCACCAAGGAGGAGATCAAGGCCGCCCCGTACGTGCTCGCGACCCGCGACCAGCACATCGTCATGGCGAACGGCGACACCGTGTACGCGCGCGGATTCAAGAACCCGGTGCAGCAGGGCGCTTATTACTACCTGGTTCGCGTCGGCACGCCGCTGATCGATCCGGACGACAACAGCCTGCTCGGCTACAACGGCGTGTACACCGGTTCCGGGCACATCGTGCGCGGCGGCGATCCGGCCACCCTGCTGATGACCGACTCCACCCGCGAGACCTATCCCGGTGACAAGCTGATCCCCGGCGGCATCGACGTGCCGCTCGACTTCATGCCGAGCCCGCCGCGGGCCCCGACCGACGGCCGCATCATCGCGGTGACCAGCGGCGTCAGCGTGATCGGACAGTATCAGGTCGTGACCATCAACCGCGGCAGCCGCGACGGCCTGGCGCCCGGCAACGTTCTGGAGATCTTCGGCGGCGGCTACGAGGTGCGCGACTCCGAGAAGAGCGGCTTCCTCGACGGCATCTATCGGTTCGGCAGCCAGCGCGTCCAGCTGCCGGACGAGCCCAGCGGCACCTTCATGGTGTTCAAGACCTTCGACCGGCTGAGCTACGGCCTCATCATGGAGGCCACCGACATCATCCAGGTCGGCGATCACGTCGCCGGCCCCTGATCCGCGCCGCGATTTCTGGGCGAACCGGCCGGTATACGCGCCCGGCGCCGCGCGACCGGGAGCGATACTGGCCGGCATGTCGCCGGAGGAAGCGCTCGAGTGGCTGTCCCGGGCGCGCGGCGCGACCGCGCCCACGTCCGCCGAGCGGTCGTGGGTTCGCGATGCGCGCCACCACGTGCTGACCTGCGAGGATCCTCGCTATCCCGCCGCGCTGCGTGATCTGCCCGATCGCCCGCCGGCGATCTTCGTCGACGGCGACCTCGACGCGCTGACCGGGCCGCAGCTGGCGATCGTGGGCAGCCGCAATCCGACCGCCCAGGGGCGCGACACCGCCCGCGCCTTCGCGGCGCATCTCTCGGCGTGCGGCCTCGGCATCGTGAGCGGCCTCGCCGAAGGCGTCGACACGGCCGCGCACGACGGCGCGTTGGCCGCGCAGGGCGTGACGGTGGCGGTGCTCGGCTGCGGCGTCGACGTGATCTACCCGCGCGGCAACGCCGGGCTCGCGGCCCGGATCCGGCGGCGCGGCGCGCTGCTCAGTGAATTCGCGCTCGGCACCCCGCCGCGACGCGAGCACTTTCCGCGGCGAAACCGCCTGATCGCGGGCCTGTCGCTCGGCACCTTGGTGGTCGAGGCCGCGCGCCGCAGCGGCTCGCTGATCACCGCACACTGGGCGATGGAGCGCGGCCGCGAGGTGTTCGCCATCCCCGGCTCGATCCACAATCCGATGAGCCGCGGCTGCCATGCCCTCATCAAGCAGGGGGCGAAGCTCACCGAAACGGCCGATGACATATTGAGCGAATTGAACTTTTCCGCATTCTTCGCCCCGGATCCGAAGGTCCATGCCGCGCCGCGCACCGGCGGCAGCGCCGGCCGCGGCCCGGCGGCGGGCATGGACAAGGATCACAAAATCTTGTTAGATGCGCTCGGCTTCGATCCCGTGGACCTCGAGACGCTGGTCGCGCGCACGGGCTTCAGGCCGGAAATCGTGTCCTCGATGATGCTGATCCTCGAACTCGATGGCCACGTCCAGGCCGCCCCCGGGGGCCGCTACGCCCGAGTTGCCAACATGGAGAGCCGGAGGTGAAAGAAAACGTTCTCGATCTGCTCATCTATCTTTTTGAGAACACGATGAATGCGGATGAAGAACTGCGCCCGGACCGGCTCACCTTGAAGCGTGAACTGGAGAAGGCGGGATTCACCGAGCCGGACATCGATCGGGCGCTCGAGTGGCTCGACGGGTTGTCGGGTGAGCGGGTCGGCAAGGTCGCGGAGGCGACCGCGCGGGCGGTACGCGTGTTCAGCGGCCACGAACTGATGCGTCTCGACACGGACGTCCGGGGGTATCTCATGTATCTGGAGAACGTGCACATCCTCTCGGGCGCGCAGCGGGAGCTGGTCATCGACCGGCTGATGGCGCTCGACGCCGACGAGATCGACATCGAGCAGGTGAAGTGGGTGGTCCTGATGGTGCTGTTCAGCCAGCCCGGGCAGGAATCCGCCTACGCGCAGATGGAAGATCTGGTCTTCGAAGAGCGCTCCGACGCGCTGCACTAGCCGACCCGCACGATTTTGAGCAGCAATCTCGTTATCGTCGAATCGCCCGCCAAGGCGAAGACCATCAAGAAGTACCTCGGGAAGGACTTCGAGGTGCTCGCCTCGTATGGCCACGTGCGCGATCTCGTGCCGAAGGAAGGCGCGGTGGACCCCGACCGCCGCTTCGCCATGAAGTACCAGATCGTCGAGCGCAATCAGAAGCACGTCGATGCGATCTCGCGCGCCCTCAAGAAGGCGAATGCCCTGTACCTGGCGACCGACCCGGACCGCGAGGGCGAGGCGATCTCCTGGCACCTGTACGAGATCCTCGACGGCCGGGGCGAGCTGAAGGGCAAGGACGTCAAGCGCGTCGTCTTCTACGAGATCACCAAGAACGCGGTGCGCGAAGCCATGGAGCATCCGCGGCAGCTGTCGATCGACCTCGTGAACGCCCAGCAGGCGCGGCGGGCGCTCGATTATCTGGTCGGATTCAACCTCTCGCCGCTGCTGTGGAAGAAGGTCCGTCCGGGATTGTCCGCCGGCCGCGTGCAGAGCCCGGCATTGCGCATGATCTGCGAGCGCGAGGACGAGATCGGCGCGTTCGTGCCGCGCGAGTACTGGACGGTCGATGCGCAGCTCGAACGCTCCGGCCAGGGCTTTCCGGCCAAGCTGGTCGAATACGCCGGCGAGAAGGTGGAGCAGTTCAGCTTCACGACGGAGGCCCGGGCCCGCGACGTGGAGCGGGCGCTCACCGCCGCGGCGCGCGAGCCGTTCACGGTGCTCTCCGTCGACCGCAAGCAGCGGCGCCGCAATCCGGCCCCGCCGTTCACCACGTCGACGCTGCAGCAGGAGGCGGCGCGCAAGCTCAGCTTCAGCGCGCAGAAGACCATGCGCGTCGCGCAGCAGCTCTACGAGGGCGTGGACATCGGCGAAGGCGCGGTCGGCCTCATCAGCTACATGCGCACCGATTCGGTGAACCTGTCGCAGGAGGCGGTGGCGCAAATCCGCGAGGTGATCGTCGAGCTCTACGGCGCGGACGGGCTCGCCGACGAGCCGCGCGTGTACCGCACCAAGTCCAAGAACGCCCAGGAGGCGCACGAGGCGATCCGTCCCACGTCCGCCGCCATCCTGCCGGCGGACATCGAGAGCCGGCTCGAGGCCGATCAGTTCAGGCTCTATTCGCTCATCTGGAAGCGCACGGTGGCATGCCAGATGGCGCCGGCCGTGTTCGATACGGTGGCCGTGGACATCCTCGCGGGGAGCCGCGCGGGCGCGGCCGAGGACGCGCCGCGCACGGTGCTGCGCGCGAACGGCTCGACGCTGGTCAAGCCGGGCTACATCTCGGTCTATCAGGAAGGCGTCGACGACTCCGTCCAGGACGACTCGGATCACGTGCTGCCGCCGCTCGCCGAGGGCGATCCCGTGCGGCTCGCCGGAGTGACGCCGACGCAGCACTTCACGGAGCCGCCGCCGCGCTTCTCCGAGGCCTCGCTGGTCAAGGCGCTCGAGGAATTCGGCATCGGCCGCCCGTCGACCTACGCGTCCATCATCTCGACGCTGCGCGACCGCGGCTACGTGGACATCGAGAGCCGGCGCTTCACCGCGACCGACATCGGCAAGATCGTCAGCCGGTTCCTGACCCAGTATTTCACCACCTACGTGGACTACGACTTCACGGCCAGGATGGAGGACTCCCTGGACGCCGTATCGAACGGCGAGCAGGACTGGGTTCCGCTGCTCGACCGGTTCTGGAAGCCGTTCGTCGAGCTCGTCAAGCGCATCGAGACCTCGGTGAGCCGCGAGGAGGTGGCGCAGGCGCGCGACCTGGGCGTCGATCCCGCGAGCGGCAAGCCGATGAGCGTGCGAATGGGCCGGTTCGGCCCGTTCGTGCAGATCGGCACCAAGGACGATCCGGTCAAGCCGCGATTCGCGGGCCTGCGGCCCGGCCAGAAGATGGACACCATCACGCACGCCGAGGCGCTCGAGCTGTTCAAGCTGCCGCGCAAGCTCGGCGTGACCCCCGAGGGCGAGGAGATCGTCGCGAACGTCGGCCGTTTCGGACCCTACGTCAAGTACGGGGCGAAATACGTGTCGCTCAAGGTCGACGATCCTTACACCGTCACGCACGAGCGCGCGCTCGAGGTGATCCGGGAGAAGCAGATCGCCGACGCCAATCGCCTGATCCTCGATTTCCCGGACGCGGGGATCCAGGTGCTGAACGGGCGCTACGGCCCCTACATCACCGACACGAAGCGCAATGCCAAGATACCGAAGGATCGCGACCCGAAGAGCCTGACCCTGGACGAGTGCCGGACGCTGCTCGCGGCGGCGCCCGCCCGCAGCTTCGGGCGATGGGGCCGCAAGGGCGCGGGGGCGGCCAAATCCGCACGGGCGGATGCCGCGCCGGGACCCGTCGAGGCGCCGGTCAAGCGCGCGGCCAAGTCCAAGTCCGTCGTGAAGAAGAGCGCGGCGACCGCGGCCAAGAAGCCGGTCGTCGCGAAGAAGGGATCGAGCAAGAGCAAGACCAAGCGCCCGGCCAAGAAGAAGCCGGCGTGAGCCGCCATGCCTAGCGACCAGGCGGCACCGGATGCGGCGAACGGGGTCAGGCGCTACCTGAACGACCTGCATGATCGCATCACCGCCGCGATCGAAGCGCGCGACACCGTGCGCTTTCGCCGTGACGTGTGGAGCCGCCCGGAGGGCGGCGGCGGCGAGAGCCGGGTGCTCACCGAGGGTTCGGTGTTCGAACGCGCCGGTGTGTCCTTCTCGCACGTGTTCGGCGCGTCGCTGCCGCACTCCGCCACCCAATCGCGGCCGGAGGTCGCGGGCGCCCCCTTCGAAGCCATGGGCCTCTCGCTCGTCTTGCATCCGCGCAATCCCTACGCCCCCACCACCCACTGCAACGTGCGCTTCCTGGTCACCTCCCGGGCCGCCGGCCCGGCGGCCTGGTGGTTCGGCGGCGGCTTCGATCTGACCCCGTACTATCCGTTCGACGAGGACGTGCTGCACTGGCACAGGACCGCGCGCGCCGCCTGCGGCGGGTTCGGCGAGGATCGCTACGACAAGTACAAGGACTGGTGCGACCGATACTTCTTCCTGCCGCATCGAAACGAGACGCGCGGCGTCGGCGGCCTGTTCTTCGACGATCTGAACGAGGACGGCTTCGAGCGGTCCTTCGCGCTGATGCGCAGCGTCGGCGACCATTTCCTGCCCGCCTACCTGCCGATCCTCGACCGCCGCAAGGACCACCCCCACGGCGAGCGCGAGCGCTCGTTCCAACTCTACCGGCGCGGCCGGTACGTCGAGTTCAACCTGGTCTACGACCGCGGCACCCTGTTCGGTCTGCAGTCGCGCGGGCGCACCGAATCGATCCTGATGTCGATGCCGCCGCTGGCCCGCTGGGAGTACGACTGGCGGCCGGAACCGGGCTCGCCCGAGGCGAGGCTGTACGCCGACTTCCTGCGTCCGCGCGCCTTCCTCGCGGAACTCGACGGCGCGGCGCCGGCGTCGTGATGCCCGGACGGTATCGGCCATGCAAGATCGGCTGACGCGACGTTGAATTACCGGCACATCTACCACGCCGGCAACTTCGCGGACGTCGCGAAGCACGTGGGCCTCGCGTATTGCCTCGATGCGCTGAAGCGCAAGGAATCGCCGTTCTTCGCGCTGGATACGCACGCCGGCCGCGGCTTCTACGATCTGCAGGCGCCGGAGGCGCAAAAGACCGGCGAGGCGCAGCGGGGGGTGCAGCGGCTGATCGAGACGGCGTTCGGCGAGCCGGCGCTCGCCGCCTATTTCGCGGCGGTCGGGGCGCGGCGCGGCAAACGCCTGTCGCGTTATCCCGGGTCTCCCGGGCTGATCGCCTCCAGCCTGCGTCCGCAGGACCGGGCGGGCTTCGCGGAGTCGATGCCGGCGGAGGCGCGGGCCGCCCAGCGCGAGCTCACGTCCGCGGGCCGGATCCGCGTGGTGGCCGACGACGGCTACGCGCTGCTCAAGGCCTCGCTGCCGCCGGCCGAGCGGCGCGGACTCGTGCTCATCGATCCGCCGTACGAGAGCTTGGAGGAGTTCAAGACCCTGACCCAGGCGTTCGCGGACGCCTATCGGCGATGGCCGACCGGCATCTATCTGCTCTGGTACCCGATCCGCAGCGCAATGCAACGCGGCATGGTGCACGAGCGCTTCGAAGCTCTGCGCATCCCGAAGATGCTGTATGCCGACCTCGCCGTGCACCCGGACGACGCGGGCCTCGGACTCGCGGGCAGCGGCCTTCTGATCGTGAACCCGCCGTTCGGCGCCGACCTGCACCTGCGCCACGCCTACCAGGCGATTCATCGCCACTTGGCGGCGCCCGAGGCTGGCTACGTGGATGTCGCACGACTGACGCCCGAGCGATAGTGAGTGGTAGGATCAGCCGATGGACCCGAACGGACTGCACGCACGCCTCGAACAACTGCACGCCGAACTCAGCAAGACCGGCAGCGTCGATGCCGGATCGAGCCGGCTGCTCGAGGACATCATGGCCGACATCCGCCGCCTCACCGGGGCGCCCGAGAACGCGTCGCTGCCGGAGCGGCTGGAAGGCGTCGCCGTGCAGTTCGCGGCGGGTCATCCGGCGCTCGCCGAGAGCGCCCGGCGGCTCGTCGACCTCCTGGGCAAGATCGGAGTCTGACGCGCCTCAGCCCGTGAAGGTCAGGGCGCCGCGCACCCGCCGGGCGATGTCGTCGAGGTCCGCCGCACTCGCCTCGCGGCCCTTCTCGAGCACCGCGAGGCTGCCATGGCCGGGATTGGGCACGAGCACGCCCCGATAGCCGTCCTCGTCGAACGGCGTCGGCCGCGCGACCCGCTCGTGCACCAGCACCATCACCGTGATCGGCCCCTTGTCGGTCTGGACCACCAGGTGCGGCACGTTGTGCTTGCGGAAGCCGCACACGTTGGCGTAGCTGACCAGGCCGGCATTCTCCCCGAGGCGCACGTGGGTGTCGCGCCAGACGGCGGCGAGCTTCTCGGGCGGCACCGGCACGTCGGTGCGGACCCATGCCTGCGGCTCCTCGGCCATGTGCAGGACCACGTCGCCCGCGAGGCTCTGCCGGGGCAGCGCCAGCCACAGCCCGCCGGCGACCACGGCGGCCAGCGCCACGCGCGCCGCCATCGCGAGCCAGCGGTGGCGGCCGG
>JAJXZV010000173.1 GCA_021779875.1 Pseudomonadota bacterium | reverse complement strand
TCTGGCTGCTCGGCCTGATCTATTTCGGCATCGTCTGCGGCATCTACCTCAACAGCTTCTGGGTGCCGACCATCATCAAGCAGACCGGCATCGCCGATCCGTTCCGCATCGGGCTGCTGACCGCCGGCCTGTATGCGGTGGCGATCGTCGCGATGATCGCGCTCAACAGCAGTGCCGACCGGCTGCGCGAGCGGCGCTGGCACACCATCATCCCCTGCCTCGTCACCGCCGCCGGCTTCGCCATCACCGCCTGGGCGCCGGGCAACGCGACCGTGGCGCTCGCCGGCCTCGTCCTCGCGGTGGCCGGCGCCTCGGCGGCGCAGGCGGCGTTCTGGTCCCTGCCCGCCGCCTTCCTCGGTGGTGCTGCGGCGGCGGCGGGCATCGCGCTCGTCAACGCGCTGGGCAACCTCGCGGGCTTCACCATCAACAACCTCGTCGGCTGGCTCGGCGCCGTCACGCACGGCAACGCGGCCAGCCTCACCCTGTTCGCCGCGGTGATGGCCGCGAGCGGGCTGCTGATCCTGGCCGTCCCGGCCCGGCTCGTGAACCGGTAGAGCGCGGAGATCCCGTCATGGACCTTTTGACCATCGGGCAGATGCTGGCGGTGCACGCCAGGCTGGTGCCCAACAAGATCGGCGCCCGCGACCTCGATCACGCGATGACCTTCCGCGAATGGAACGCCCGCTCGTGCCGCCTCGCCAACGCCCTGCTCGGCCTTGGCCTCGCGAAGGGCGACCGCGTCGCGATCCTCGCCTACAACCGCGTCGAATGGGCGGAACTCTACGCCGCGACGGCCAAGGCCGGGCTGGTCGCGGTGCCGATCAACTTCCGCCTCGTCGCGCGCGAGATCCTCGCCATCCTCGAACACGCCGAGGTCGCGGCGCTGTTGGTGGAGGACGCGCTCGCCGGCCTCGTCGAGGAAATCCGCGCCGACCTGCCGATGCCGGCCGGCCGCATCGTGCATATCGGCCCCGCCCCGGCCGGCGATCACGCCTACGAGGACCTGATCGCCCGCGCCGCCGACAGCGAGCCGGGACAGCCGGTCGCGCCGGCCGATCCGTGGACGTTGATGTACACCTCCGGCACCACCGGCAAGCCCAAGGGCGTGATCCGCAGCCACCGCGCCGCCGCTTTGCTGTCGCTGATGACGGAGGTGGAGTTCAGCCTGCGGCGCGAGGATGCCTCGTTGCTCGTCATGCCGATGTGCCACGCCAATTCGCTCAACTTCTTCGGCGCCTTCGCCTATCGCGGCGCGGAGACGGCGATCTATTCGCGCCGCAGCTTCGATGCCGAGCATTGCGTGCGGACCTTGGCAACCGGCGGCTCGACCTTCACCTCGCTGGTGCCGACGCATTACGTGATGATGCTCGCCCTGCCGACCGTCGCCTGGGCCGGCCACGACCTCGGGCGCGTGGCAAAGCTGCTGATCTCCTCCGCCCCCGCGCGTCAGGAGACCAAGCGCGCGGTGATGGAGATGTTCCGCAATTCCGGCCTGTTCGAGCTGTACGGATCGAGCGAGGCTGGCTGGGTCACCATGCTGCATCCGCATGAGCAGTTCACCAAGCTCGGCTCGGTCGGGCGCGAATGCGTGGGCTCCGCGCCGATCCGCATCCTCGACGGCGAAGGGCGCGACGTGCCGGACGGCGAGGCGGGCGAATTGTTCTCGTGCAATCCGTGGACCTTCGACGGCTACTGGAAAATGCCGGAGAAGACCGCCGAGGCGTTCCGCGGCGACTATTGCAGCGTCGGCGACATGGCGCGGCGCGATGCCGACGGCTACATCCACCTCGTCGACCGCAAGAGCAACCTCATCATCTCCGGTGGCGAGAACATCTATCCGTCGGAGGTGGAGGCCGTGCTCGGCGCGCATCCCGCCGTGCGCGACGTTGCGGTGATCGGCCTGCCCGACGACAAATGGGGCGAGCGCGTGCACGCCGTCATCATCCCCCATGACGGCGCCGTCGTCGTGGAGGCGGAGCTGCTCGCCTTCTGCCGCGACCGGCTCGCCGGCTACAAGCGGCCGCGCACGGTGTCCGTCACGACCGAGGACGCGATGCCGCGCACCGCCACCGGCAAGATCCTGCACCGCGTGCTCAAGACCACCCTTGCCGCCAGCGGCGACACGGACAGCAACGGAGCGCCCACGTGAAAAACGATCCCGACAGCGTCGCCTCCCTCGTCGCGCGCCTGCTGCGCCGGCGCGGTGTGGAGCGCGTGTTCGCCCTGTGCGGCGGGCACATCATGCCGATCTGGATGGCGCTCGACGCCGAGGGCATCGCCATCGTCGATGTCCGCGACGAACGCGCCGCCGTGCACATGGCGCAGGCGCATGCCGAACTCACCGGCACGCTCGGCGTCGCCCTCGTCACCGCCGGCCCCGGCGTGACCAACACGGTGACCGGCATCGCCAACGCGCATGTCTCGCGCGCGCCCGTGCTGATCATCTCCGGCACCAGCCCGACCGGGCAGGAGAATCGCGGCGGGCTGCAGGACATCGACCATACGCAGATCGTGCGTCCCATCACCCGCTATGCCCGCACGGTGCGCGAGCCCGCGCTCGCGCTCGCCGAACTCGACGAGGCGATCGCCCGCGCGCACGGCGAGGCGGGCGAGCCGGGCCCGGTCTATATCGACTTCCCCGTC
>JAJXZV010000236.1 GCA_021779875.1 Pseudomonadota bacterium | reverse complement strand
CTCCACCCGCACGTCTTCCGCATCCACATCCGCGAGGTAGACGGCGACGCGGATGCCGAACCCGTCCGCGGTCATGGTGACCTCCGGCGTGCCCACATGCAGCTTCGGCCAGGCCCGACGCAAACGTGCCTCCCATTCGGCAAGGGCCCGCGCCTGGGCCGCGCCGTCGGCGAGCCGCCGGCGCAAGGCCGCCGCCGCGGGCAGATAGGCGCGATCGAGGCAGTCGCGCAGCATCCGGGTGGCGCTGAAGCGTGGCGCCAGCGTCGCCATGCTGCGCCGGATGCGCTCGATCCAGGCGCGCGGGATGCCCGAGCCGTCGCGGTCGTAGAACTCCGGGACCACCTGGCGTTCCAGGACGTTATAGAGCTCGGCCGCGTCGGCCGCGTCCTGGCGCGCCGGGTTCGGCTGGTCGGTCGTACCGACCGCGAAGCCGAGTTCCGGCGCATAGGCTTCGGCCCACCACCCATCCAGCACCGAAAGGTTGACCCCGCCATTGAGGATCACCTTCATGCCGCTGGTCCCGCACGCCTCCCATGGTCGGCGTGGCGTGTTGACCCACACATCGACCCCCTGCACGAGCTCCTGCGCCAGGGCGATGTCGTAATCCTCCAGGAACACCACCCGGGACCAGAGCTCCGGATGCGCGCCGAAGGCCACCCATTCGGCGATCATGCGTTTGCCCTCCACATCCGCGGGATGGGCTTTCCCCGCCACCACGATCTGGAACGGGCGGTGGGGATCCGACAGCAGGCGCTCCAGCCGCGACGGATCGAACAGCAGCAGATTGGGACGCTTGTAGCCGGTGAACCGCCGGGCGAACCCGAGCGTCAGGATATTGGGATCGAGCACGTTTGCCGCTCGGGCAACCATGGCGGGCTCGTGGCCGCGTCCCGTGAGATGCCGGTGCAGCCGCTCGCGTACCGTCGTCACCAGGCGCTGGCGCGCCCGTCCCCGCATGTTCCAGACGGCCGCGTCGTCCACCCGGGCGATCGCGTCCTGCAACGGCTCGGTCATGCGCCGCCAGCGGTCCTTGCCGCCGGCGGCGGTGAAGATCGCATCCGCTTCCGGCGAATCCCAGCTCGGCATATGAACGCCGTTGGTCACGTGACGGACCGGAATCTCGCGTTCCGGCCAGCGCGGGAACAGCGGCTGGAAGATGCGCCGGCTGACCCGCTCATGCAGGGAGCTGACGGCAAAACCGACATAGGATCCGCGCAGCGCCAGGAACGCGAGGTTGAACAGCCCCCCGGCCTCGAGACCCGTCAGCTTCAAGGCGGCCGCCGCGACCGTATCGACGCTGCGACCCATCGCCGCCTGGCGATACTGCGTCAGCAGCGCCGCCGGGTAGCGATCGAACCCGGCCTCGACCGGCGTATGGGTGGAAAACACGGTGCCGGCGCGCGCGGCCCACAGCGCGGCCTCGTACGCGATCCCGAGCCGCTCGGCCAGGCCGCGCGCGCGTTCGAGCAGCGCAAAGGCGGCATGGCCTTCGTTCAGATGGCAGACGTCGATGTCCGGATGCACCGCCTCGACCAGGCGCCAGCCGGCGACGCCGAGGACGATTTCCTGCAACAGGCGGAGCTCGGTCGTGCCGCCATAGAGCTTGCCGGTGATGCCGCGATCGACCGGCGTATTGAGCGGATCGTTGCTATCAAGCAAATAGAGCGCGGCGCGCCCGACCCGGGCACGCCAGACCCGTAACCGTAACGTCCGGCCCGGCAGGTCAAGGAGGATGTGAAGACGGGTACCCGATGCGTCGAGCACCGGCTCGACCGGCATCATCGCCGGCTCGTTGAAGGGATACGCCTCCTGCTGCCAACCGGAGGCATCGATCATCTGCCGGAAATAGCCCTCCTGATACAGCAACCCGATGCCGATCACCGGCACGCCGAGATCGCTCGCGGTCTTGAGGAAGTCGCCGGCCAGCACGCCGAGGCCGCCGGCATAGAGCGGCAACGCTTCGCTCAGCCCGAACTCCATGCAGAAATAGGCCACGCCCGACAGGGCCGAGCGCCCGTGGGTCTCCTGGAACCAGCCGGGCGTGGCCAGATAGGTCTCACGTTCCGCGGCGATCTCGGCCAGGGAGGCGACGAAGCCGGGATCCGCCGCAAGCGCGGCCAACCGCGTCGCCGGCACGTCCTCGAGCAGCGTCCAGGGGTTATGGGTGCGGCGCCACAGCTCGGCGTCGATCCGCTTCCATAGCGCATCGGTGCGATGGCTCCAGGTCCAGCGCAGATCGAGCGCGAGATCGCGCAATGCGGCGAGCGGTGGCGGCAGCACCATGCCGGCCGGGCCGCACGTGGTCGTTGCCGCGCTCTCCGCCATCACGCCGCGGCCAGCACCGTCGCGCGCGCCGCCCCGAGCCGGTCCGGACAGGATGGCTCCACGAGCGAAGGGCGGGTTTGCACTTCCGGCGGCAGCAGGTCGCCGTAGAGCGCCAGGTAGCGCCGGGCCGAGACCTCCCAGCCGAAATCCTGCTGCATCGTGCGGCACTGGAAGGCGCGCCACGCCGCCTTGTGACAGAACAGTTCCCGTGCGCGGCGCACGGCCCCGGTCAAGTCCTCCACCGTCGGTTGGGTGAAGGCGAAACCGGAACCGCGGCCCTCCGGCACCTCTTCGGCGTCGATATCGGCCACCGAATCCGCCAG
>JAJXZV010000372.1 GCA_021779875.1 Pseudomonadota bacterium | reverse complement strand
CGAGCCGGTCGTCGTGCTGAGCGATGAATCTGAGGCCAGCGCGCGCATTCAGCGATTCGCCGACGGCGCGCAGCGCTGGATGGTCGCCGTGCGCATGGTGTCGGAGGGCGTCGACGTCCCACGGCTCTCCGTGGGCGTGTACGCGACCAGTGCGGCGACGCCGCTGTTCTTCGCCCAGGCGATCGGGCGCTTCGTGCGGGCGCGCCGGCGCGGCGAGCTCGCCTCGATCTTCGTGCCCAGCGTGCCGGTCCTGCTGGCGCTGGCATCCGAGCTGGAGCGCGAGCGCGACCACGCCCTGGACCGGGAGACGGCGGACGAGCTGCTGCTCGACGACGACGCCCTGGAGCGCGCAGAGGCGGCGGAGACGGCATCGGCGGAGATCCTCGACGAGTACGAGTGGACCGCGCTCGGCTCCGTCGCCGCATTCGAGAAGGTGCTCTACGACGGTGAGGAGTTCGGCGCCTTCGCCGAGCCGGGTTCCGACGAGGAGTGGGATTTCATCGGGCTGCCGGGCATCCTGGAGCCGGATCAGGTGAGCGAGCTGCTGAAGGCGCGCCAACGGAGGCAGGCCCGGCACGCCCTCGAGCGGCGCAGGACCGCCGCCGAAAGCAGGGGGCTCTCGGCTGAGGATGCTGCCGCCGCCGATTCGAAGCCGCTGCACCGCACCCTTGCCGAGCAGCGGAAGCTGCTGAACAGCCTGGTCTCGATCCGGGCGCGGGCCTCCGGGCAGAGCCACGCCCTGGTGCATGCCGAGGTGCGGCGGGCATGCGGCGGCCCGGAGGTCGCCAAGGCGACCGTGGCCCAATTGCAGTCGAGAATCGACTGGCTGCGCGGCCGATCGGTAGGGTGATGGCCGGCCCGAGCCGCTACCGTTGGAGCATGGCAATCGGCACCGCAGCCCCCGCATCGCTGTCCCAACTGCAGGCGTCCTACGACGCCCTGAAGGCGCGCGGTCTGAAGCTGGACCTCACCCGCGGCAAGCCGTCTCAGGCACAGCTGGACCTCTCCAACGCTCTGCTCGACCTCCCGCTCTCGGCCGATCACACCGCGGCCGACGGCACCGATGTGCGCAACTACGGCGGCGGCGACGGCCTGCCGGAGTTGCGGGCGATTTTCGGCGAGCTGCTCCGCGTCCCGGTCGAGCAGCTGCTGGCGCTCGGCAACGCCAGCCTCACCGTGATGCACGACGTCATCGTGCACGCCCTGCTGCACGGGGTGCCCGGCACCACGATTCCGTGGCGCAACCAGCAGATCGCCTTCCTCTGCCCATCGCCGGGCTACGACCGGCACTTCGCGATCACCGAGCACCTGGGCATCCGGATGATCCCGCTCCCGTACCTGGAGGGCGGCCGGCTCGATCTCGCGGCGATCGCCGAGCACCTGGAGGACCCCGCGGTGCGGGGGATGTGGCTGGTGCCGCTCTATGCGAACCCCGGCGGGCAGATCGTCACGCCCGAGGAGGCGCAGGCGCTGGTCTCGCTCCCCGCTGCGGCGCCCGACTTCCGGATCTTCTGGGACAACGCCTACGCCGTGCACCACCTCACCGCCGACGAGAAGCCCGCGATCGACGTGCTCGGCCTCGCCTCCGCTGCCGGGAACCCCGACCGTCCGCTGGTGTTCGCGTCCACATCCAAGATCACCCATGCGGGCGCCGGGGTGTCGTTCTTCGGCGCCTCTGCGGCGAACATCGCCTGGTACCGCCTGCACGCCGGCGTGCAGACGATCGGCCCCGACAAGGTGAACCAGCTGCGGCATGCGCGCTTTCTGGGATCGGCCGACGGTGTGCGAGCGCACATGCGCAAGCACCGCGAACTGCTCGTCCCCAAGTTCGCGGCGGTCGAGCGCATCCTCGGCCAACGGCTCACCGGGCATGCCGGCTGGACGACCCCGCTCGGCGGCTACTTCGTGGCCTTGACCGCGCCGCGCGGAACGGCGACCCGCGCCGTGGATCTCGCCAAGGCCGCCGGCATCCTGGTGACACCGGCCGGCGCCGCGTTCCCCTACGGCGAGGACCCGGACGACGCGGTCATCCGTCTCGCCCCGAGCTTCCCCTCGCTCGACGAGCTCGAGGCCGCGATCGACGGGCTCTGCAGCTGCGTGCTGCTGGCCGAGGCCGAGCTGGCGTCGCAGGCGCAGGCATAGGCGCAGGCAGCGCGCTACTGAAAATCGCGGGAACGGTGCGGCACCGTGACGCGAAGGGGCTCGAAGCGGTCGGCGAGAAGGTTCGTCACCCCTTCGTCCGAACGCTCCAGGATGCCGCGCACGATGAGCGCGGGGGATTCGCGGACCACGCGGCGGTAGCGGCCCCACACCCCCATCGAGCAGATCACGTTCACCAGGCCGTGCTCGTCCTCGAGGTTGAGGAAGGTGATCCCGGATGCCGTCGCCGGCCGCTGGCGGTGGGTGACGAGCCCGGCGACCTCGATGCGCCTGCCCGTCTCCGCGGTGCGCATGTCCTTCGACGACAGCGCGCCGCGCTCCGACAGCCCGGCGCGGAAGTGCGCGAGCGGATGGTCGTCGGTCGAGATGCCCGTTGCCCAGAGATCCGAGGCGAGGGTCTCGAAGGCGCTCGGGTCGGCGAACAACGGCGGCTGCACGGCGACGATCGAGTCGGCGAGGAACTCCTCGCGGTCCTGGGCCGCCGAGCCGGCCCGCCAGAGC
>JAJXZV010000004.1 GCA_021779875.1 Pseudomonadota bacterium | reverse complement strand
GAGGCCCTGGAACGCGAGGGCGCGCCGCCCGACCTGCTGCAATGCCTGACCCGCGTGAACATTCCGATGTCGCAGGCGTTGATGGCGCGGGCCGACCTGGTCATCGCCACCGGCGGCCAGCCGATGGTGCGCGCGGCCTACAGCTCCGGCACCCCCGCGTATGGCGTGGGCGCCGGCAACTCGACCATGATCATCGACGAGACGGCCGACTTGGCCGAGGCCGCGCGCAACACCCGCCTGTCCAAGACCTCCGACTTCGGATCGGGCTGTTCGGCCGACGGCAACCTGATCATCGAGGACAGCGTCTACGACGGCCTGCTCGCCCGATTGCAGGAAGAGGGCGGATATCTCGCCAGCGAGGAGCAGAAGGCGGCATTGCGCCGCGTCATGTGGGACGACGAGGGCCATCGCCTTCCCGGCACCGTGGCCATCGCCCCGCAGGCGCTGGCGCGCGCGGCCGGCTTCACGATCCCCGAGGACCGCAAGTTCATCATGGTGCGCGGCGACGGCATTGGCAAGCAGCACTTCTTCTCACGCGAGAAGCTGACCACCCTGCTCGCGCTGTACCGCTACGACGGCTTCGAGCAGGCGCTGGACATGATGCGTGCGGTCTACGAGGTCGGCGGCAAGGGGCATTCCTGCGGCATCTACTCCTTCGACCAGGACCACATCCACCGTCTGGCGATGGCCGCGCCGGTCAGCCGCATCATGGTGCGCCAGCCGCAATCCAAGGCCAACGCGGGAGCCTTCAACAACGGCATGCCCATGACCTCCAGCCTGGGCTGCGGAACCTGGGGCGGCAACATCGTGTCCGAGAACGTGCACCTGAAGCACTACCTGAACACCACCTGGGTGTCGGTGCCCATTCCGGAGGACCGTCCCTCCGATGCCGAATTGTTCGGCCAGTTCTACGATGCGGCGCTGGAAGCCTGAGGAGATCCGATGAGCCAGCCTGAGCAAGACGACCTGCTGCGCAAGGCCTCCGACTGGTGGTCCACGTCGATCATCGACATCCATCCGGGCCGAATCGCCGTCCGCGGCTACCCCATCGAGCAGCTGATCGGCAACGTGGGCTTCACGGACATGATCTGGCTGATGCTGCGCGGTGAGTTGCCCACGCGCGGGCAGTCGGCGCTGCTCGAGGCGGCGCTGGTGCCGGGGGTCGACCATGGACCGCACGCGCCGTCGATCGCGATCTCGCGCATGGCGGTGAGTTGCGGGCTGCCGGTCAACGGCGCGATGGCCTCGGCGGTCAACGTGCTCGACGACGTGCACGGCGGCGCCGGTCAGCAGTGCATGGAGTTGTACCGGCAGATCGATGCCGAGGCCGGTGCCGGCGGCGATCTCGTGGACGCCGCCGCCCGGGTGCTCGAGCGCAGGCGCGCCGCGGGCGACAAGATCGTGCCGGGCTTCGGGCACCGCTTCCACCCGATCGATCCGCGCACCGAGCCGTTGTTCGCGCTGGTCGACCGTGCGGTCACCGGGGGCGTGGTCGGCGGGCGCTACGCGCGTATCGGCCGGGCCGTGGAATCGGTACTGCGAGCCGGCCGCAGCCGTCCCATCCCGATGAACATCGACGGCATCACGGCGGTGATCTTCTGCGAGCTCGGTTTCGAGCCGGAGCTCGGCCGCGGCCTGTTCGTGCTCTCGCGCTCGGTGGGCATTCTCGCCCACGCCTGGGAGCAGAAGCAGCAGGGCGCGCGCATCAAGGGGCCGATGCCCAAGGAAATTCCCTACAGCTACCTCGGACCGGAGCGCCGCGACCTGCCGCAGCGCTCCGATCCGAAACCCCGTTGAACAAGAACCTGGAGATGAGCATGGAGAAGACGTTCAAATTCGCTGGCGTGATGGGATGGCCGGTCGCGCATTCGCGCTCGCCGGTCATCCACAATTTCTGGGTGCGCGAGCATGGGCTGCAGGCCGCGTACGGCCTGTTTCCGGTGAACCCCGGGGCCCTCGAGGACGCGGTGCGCGGCCTTCGCGCCCTGGGGATCGCCGGTTGCAACGTGACCATTCCGCACAAGGTCGCCATCATGCCGCTGCTGGACCGCATCGATCCGCTGGCGCGCCGGATGGGCGCGGTGAACACGGTCGTGGCGGAGGCCGACGGCACGCTCAGCGGCTACAACTTCGACGGCTACGGCTACATCCAGTGCCTGCGCGACGCCAAGCCCGACTGGAGCGCCGCCGCCGGACCCGTGACCGTGCTCGGCGCCGGCGGCGCGGCGCGCGCGGTGGTCCTGAGCCTGCTCGACGAGGGCGCGCCGCGCATCCGCCTGATCAATCGCACGCGCGGAAAGGCCGAGGCGATGGCCGCGGAGTTCGGGCCCAAGGTCGAGGTGCATGACTGGAGCGAGCGCCACGAGGCCCTGTCCGATGTGGCGCTACTGGTCAACACCACGAACCAGGGCATGCACGGTCATGCCCCGCTGGACCTGCGGCTCGATCGCCTGCCGCGCACCGCGCTGGTGTCCGACGTGATCTACATCCCGCTGGAGACGCCGCTGCTCGCGGCGGCCCGCGAACGCGGCAATCCCACGGTCAACGGCCTGGGCATGCTGCTCAACCAGGCCCGGCGCGGATTCGAACTGTGGTTCGGCGTGCAGCCGCGCATCACCGACGAACTGGGCGCGGCCCTGGCCGCCACGTTTTGAACCCGGGGCGTCCGTACCGG
>JAJXZV010000395.1 GCA_021779875.1 Pseudomonadota bacterium | reverse complement strand
CACGGCGCTGTACCAGCGCAAGACCACGGGCCGAGGACAGAAGGTGCTCGCGGCCATGCAGGATGGCGTCCTCAATCTCTGCCGGGTGAAGCTGCGCGACCAGCAGCGGCTCGAGCGCACGGGCGTGATGAAGGAGTATCCCCAGTACCCGAACGGCAAGTTCGGCGCGGCCGTGCCGCGCGCGGGCAACGCCTCCGGCGGCGGCCAGCCCGGCAGCATCGTCAAGTGCAAGGGCTGGGAGACCGATCCGAACGCATACCTCTATTTCATCGCGCAGGCACCGGTCTGGAAGGCGGTCTGCAAGGTCATCGGCAAGGAGAGCTGGATCACCGACCCGGACTACGCGACGCCGGAGGCGCGCCTGCCGCGTCTGAAGCAGGTGTTCGCGGCGGTGGAGGAATGGACCGTCACCAAGACGAAGTTCGAGGCGATGGCCATCTTGAACGAGGTCGACATCCCCTGCGGTCCGATCCTCTCCATGCAGGAGATCGCGCACGAGCCATCGCTGCGCAAGACCGGCACCATCGTCGAGGTGGATCACCCCACCCGCGGCAAGTACCTGTCGGTCGGCAATCCGATCAAGATGAGCGACAGTCCAACGGACGTCACCCGCTCCCCGCTGCTCGGCGAGCACACCGAGCAGGTGCTCGCGGAGCTCGGCTACGCGGCGGCGGACATCGAGTCGCTCAAGGCCGCCAAGGTCATCTAAGGTCTTCCATGGCATTCAAAGGTCATCGTCCAAGGTCATCCTCTAAAGGTCATCCAAGGAATCCGCACCGATGAAACAGGATCACGCCGCGCACGCCGCCGTCCGCAAGATTCTCGACCAGGCCAAGGCGTCTGGACGCGACTCACTGACCGCACCCGAGGCGCGCGGGGTGTGCGAGGCCTACGGCATAGTCATCCCGAAGGAGGGCGTCGCAAAGACCGCGGAGGAGGGCGCGGCGCTCGCCGCGTCGATCGGCTTTCCCGTGGTCATGAAGATCGTCTCGCCGCAGATCCTGCACAAGACCGAGGCCGGCGGCGTCATCGTCGGCGTGAAGTCCGCGGATGCCGCCAGGGAGGCCTTCTCGACCATCACGGCCAACGCGCGCAAGTACGATCCGAAGGCGGACATCCACGGCGTCCAGGTCCAGCAGATGCTGACCGGCGGCCAGGAGGTCATCATCGGCGCGGTCACCGATCCCGCCTTCGGCAAGCTGGTCGCCTTCGGCCTGGGCGGCGTGCTGGTCGAGGTGCTCAAGGACATCACTTTCAGGCTGGCGCCGGCCACGAACGAGGAGGCGCTGTCGATGCTGGACGGCATCGCGGCGGCCGAGATCCTGCGCGGGGTGCGCGGCGCGAAGCCGGTGGATCGCGCGGCCCTGTCCGGCATGATCGAGCGGGTTTCGGCGCTGGTCGCGGATTTCCCCGAGATCAGCGAGATGGACTTGAATCCCGTGTTCGCGACGGACAAGGGCGCGACGGCGGCCGACGTGCGCATCGTGCTCGACTTCAAGCCGGCGCCGGCCCGCCCGCGGCCGCAGCACGACCAGGTGGTCGCGGCCATGAACCGCATCATGAAGCCGAAGGCCGTGGCGGTCATCGGCGCCTCCGCCGAGAACGGCAAGATCGGCAACTCGGTGATGAAGAACCTGATCAACGGCGGTTATCAGGGGGCCATCTACCCGATCCATCCGAGCGCCGAAGAAATCATGGGCAAGAAGGCCTACAAGAGCGTCAAGGACGTGCCCGCCGACATCGACGTCGCCGTGTTCGCGATTCCCGCGAAGTTCGTGGCGCAGGCGCTGAAGGAAGTGGGCGAGAAGAAGATCGCCGGCGCGATCCTCATCCCGTCGGGCTTCGCCGAGACCGGCAACGTGGCCGGACAGCAGGAGTTGGTCGAGATCGGCCAGAAGTACGGCGTGCGCCTCATGGGGCCGAACATCTACGGCTTCTACTACACGCCGAGCAACCTCTGCGCCACCTTCTGCACCGCCTATGACGTCAAGGGCAAGGCGGCGCTGTCCTCCCAGTCCGGCGGCATCGGCATGGCCATCATCGGCTTCTCCCGGTCCGCGAAGATGGGCGTCTCGGCGATCGTCGGACTCGGCAACAAATCGGACATCGACGAGGACGATCTGCTCGCCTTCTTCGAGCAGGACGACAACACCCAGATCATCGCGCAGCACCTCGAGGACCTGAAGGACGGCCGCGCCTTCGCCGAGGTCGCGAAGCGCGTCTCGAAGAAGAAGCCGGTGGTGGTGCTCAAGGCGGGCAGGACCAGCATGGGCGCCCGCGCGGCGAGTTCGCACACCGGCGCCCTCGCGGGCAACGACAAGATCTACGAGGACGTGTTCAAGCAATCGGGCGTGATCCGGGCGCGCACGCTGCGCGACCTGCTCGAGTTCGCGCGCGGCATCCCGGTGCTGCCGACCCCGAAGGGCAACAACGTGGTCATCATCACGGGCGCCGGCGGCTCCGGCGTGCTGCTCTCGGATGCCTGCGTGGACAACGGCCTGTCGCTGATGAGCATGCCGCCGGACCTCGACGCCGCGTTCCGCAAGTTCATTCCGCCGTTCGGCGCCGCGGGCAATCCGGTGGACATCACCGGCGGGGAGCCGCCGTCGACCTATCAGAACACGGTGCGCCTGGGACTCTCGGACCCCCGGATTCATGCATTGATTCTCGGCTACTGGCATACGATCATCACGCCCCCGATGGTGTTCGCGAAGCTGATGGTCGAGGTCGTGGAGGAAATGAAGGCCAAGGGCATCGAGAAGCCCGTGGTGGCGTCGCTCGCGGGCGACGTGGAGGTCGAACAGGCCGCGGAATACTTGTACCAGCACGGCATTCCGGCCTATGCCTACTCGACCGAGATACCGGTCGCGGTGCTCGGCGCCAAGTACAAGTGGGCGCGGGGAGCAGGATTGATCCCACCGAACTAGCGCGGTGGGAGACATTGCGCATGGTGGAGGGGAATGCGCAGGAGCGTCCTCAAGGATGAGGACCGGACGGGAGTCGATGACAAAGATTCGAACGAACGCAATTCACGAGGAATCACACAATGCCTAATACGAAACTGGCCAAAGCGGTGCTCGCTGCCGTGGGAGCCTGTACCGCAAGCCTCGCCTTCAGCGGCGCGGTCTTGGCGGACGACGCCGCGGACAACAAGGCGCTGAAGGAGCAGCTCCGTTCGATGCAGCAGCAGATGAACGAGATGCAGAAGAAGGTCGACGCGGTGTCCACGTCCTCGGCGGCGCACGCGGATGCGGGCGCGGCGGCCAAGACGTCGTCGGAGCCCAAGTTCGACAAGTTCGCCAAGGGCTTCTACGGCACCTTGGACGTGTCGTTGGACTACACGACCAAGGGAATCGACGGCATGGTGGCGTATCCTTACGCGCTCGCCAACCCGACCAACCCCTACAGCGGCGGCGTCATCGCGGGCGGTCCCAAGACCGGTCCGCAGGGCCGCATCGGCTGGATGCCCGCGCTGTCCACCAACAAGTCGGCCCTGGGCTACCGCGGCTCGCACAAGATCTCCGGCACCGATTTCGACTTGATCTATCAGCTCGAAGTGCAGCCGCAGATCACCAACGCACCCGGCACCGGCGCTTCGTACAATACCGCCTCCAACGTGACCAAGGGCGGTATCGGTTACGGCGACAGCTTCGTCGGCATCTCGAGCAACACCTGGGGCAAGCTGAAGCTCGGCACCACCTACTCGCCTTATAAGAAGTCCACCGACCGCATGAATCCGTTCTCCGGCATGCTCGGCGATTACGGCGCGATCATGGGCAATTCCGGCGGCGACAACCGCGTGGAGTTCGGCTCGCGTCTCGACCACTCCATGTGGTTCGAGTCGCCGAAGATCGGCAACGTGTTCAGCTTCGACATGTTGTGGTCGCCCGGCCAGCAGCGCGTCGCCAACAGCCTCGCGCAGTCGGCGGGCTCGTCGGATTGTAACGGCGGCAACACGCCGGGCAGCGGCAACCTGCCGATGTCCTGCGACGACGGCGGCTTCGACACCGCGTACAGCATGGACGTCAAGTTCGAGTTCGGCGGCTGGTACATGACGGCGGCCTACGAAATCCACAAGGCGGTGAACCGCAACAGCGACGGCATCGGCGCCAACAACCTGATCTACGGGTACTACCTGGGTCAGGGCAATGGCGTCTCGCCGCTGCTCGATTGGAATGGCTACAACGCCTTCGCCGCGGAGTATCCGCAGGCCGCGGGGGCGGGCTCGCCGGGCTACGTGGGCGACATCGGCAACGAGACCGCGGCCAAGGTTGGCCTCCAGTACACCACGAGCTTTGGTCTGGTGCTGAGCGGCATCTACGAGGATCTGCGCCGCTATATCCCACAGGACCTGATGTTCCAGAACGAGCGGCAGCGCCACGGCACGTGGTTTGCGGCATCGCAGGACTTCGGGCCGAAGGACAACGTGAGCATCGGTTGGGCGCATGCCTCGGCGACCCCGGGCGACCCGGGCGGACAGCATAACTACAATCCGAACAACGCGGACAACCACGCGGACATGTACACGATCGCATGGAAGCACAAGTTCGAGAAGAACCTGTACTGGTACCTGGATGCCGCCGACACCGTCAACGCGGGCAATGCCCACTATGACATCGGTGCGGGCGGCCGTGGCATCACCACGGACTGCCACGACGGCACGACCTTCCAGTTCAACGACTACAGCAGCGCGGGACCGACCACGTGGGGCGGTTGCCATATTCTCGGCTTCTCGACCGGCTTGAACTACAAGTTCTGAGCGCCGGATGGGATCAGTCTGAGGTATTCTTGAAAGTTCGGGCCGGGGGCGCGGTCGCGCTCCCGGCCTTTTTTCGAGTCGGCAACCTCAACTGAAAGGTGTATTCGTGAAGATCGCAATCATCGGCGCCGGCGCCATCGGCGGCTACGTGGGGATTCGGCTGGCGCTCGCGGGCGCCGACGTGACCTTCATCGCCCGGGGCGCGAATCTCGAGGCGCTGCGCACCCGCGGCATCAAGCTGATCAATGCCGATGGCTCCGAGGAAGTGTTGCCGAAGGTCAAGGCGACCAACGACTATGCGGCCGCCGGCCCCCAGGACGTGGTGGTGCTCGGCATGAAGGCGCACCAGGTCGAGTCGGTCGCGGCCGAGGCGCCGAAGCTCTTCCACGCCGACACGGTGGTGGTGCCCATGCAGAACGGCATCCCCTACTGGTATTTCCATCGTCATCCGGGTCCGCTCGCCGACACGCGGGTCAAGAGCGTCGATCCCAACGGGCTCATCGCCCGTCACATCTCCTGCGAACGGGTCATCGGCTGTGTCGTGTACCCGGCCGCGGAACTCATCGCACCCGGCGTGATCAAGCACGTCGAGGGCAACCGCTTTCCCATGGGCGAGCCCGACGGCAGCCTCAGCGATCGCGTGACGCGCCTGTCCGAGTGGTTCGTCAAGGGCGGCATGCAGGCGCCGGTGCTCACCGACATCCGCTCGGAGATCTGGTTGAAGCTCTGGGGCAACATGACCTTCAACCCCATCAGCGCGCTGTCGCGCGCGACCCTGGCGGGCATCTGTCAATATCCGCCGACCCGGCAGCTCGCGGCCGACATGATGACCGAGGCGCAATCCGTCGCCCACAAGCTCGGCATCACCTTTCGCCTGCCGCTCGAGAAGCGCATCGCCGGCGCCGAGCGCGTCGGCCACCACAAGACCTCCATGTTGCAGGACGTCGAGGCGTCGCGAACCATCGAGGTCGAGGCCTTGCTCGGTTCCGTCGTGGAACTCGCGCGCCTGACCGACACCCCGACACCGCATCTCGATGCCGTCTACGCCCTGACCCTGCTCCTGGGCAAGGGCATCGAGGACGCCAACGCAAAGGCCTGAGGCGGGCAGCGCCTTCAAGTGCGAGGACTCATCAAATGAACGTGCACGAATATCAAGGCAAGGAAATCCTCCGCAGGTACGGCGTGGCGACGCCGCGCGGCATTCCTTGCTTCACCGTGGCCGAAGCGGATGCCGCCGCGCGCGAGCTCGGCGGCAAGGTCTGGGTGGTCAAGGCCCAGATCCATGCCGGCGGTCGCGGCAAGGGCGGCGGCGTCAAGGTCGCCAAGTCGTTGGATGAAGTGCATCGCCACGCCGAGGCCATTCTCGGCATGACGCTGGTGACGCATCAAACGGGCCCCGAAGGGCGGCTCGTGAAGCGCCTGCTGGTCGAGGAAGGCGCGGACATCCGCAAGGAGCTGTACGTCGGCATGGTCGTCGACCGCGTGTCGCAGCGCGTGACGCTGATCGCGAGCTCCGAGGGCGGGATGGAGATCGAGGAGGTGGCCGCGCACACGCCCGAGAAGATCCACAAGGTCGCGATCGACCCGGTTGCCGGCCTGACCGACGCCGAGGCCGACGCGGTGGCCCGCAAGATCGGCGTGCCGGAACCCTCGGTGGCCGAGGCGCGCCGGTTCATGCAGGGCCTGTACCGCGCCTTCGTGGAATGCGACGCCTCGCTCGCGGAGATCAATCCGCTGATCCTGACCGGCGACGGCCGGATCCTGGCGCTCGACGCCAAGTTGAATTTCGACTCCAATGCCCTGTTCCGCCACCCCGACATCGTCGCGATGCGGGATCTCGACGAGGAGGACCCGGCCGAGGTCGAGGCCTCGAAGTACGACCTGTCCTACATCTCGCTGAACGGCAACATCGGCTGCCTGGTCAACGGCGCCGGGCTCGCCATGGCGACCATGGACGTGATCAAGCTGTTCGGCGCGGAGCCGGCCAACTTCCTGGACGTGGGCGGCGGCGCGACCACCGAGAAGGTCACCGAAGCATTCAAGCTCATGCTCAAGAACCCCGCGGTGAAGGGCATCCTGGTGAACATCTTCGGCGGCATCATGCGCTGCGACACCATCGCCGAGGGCGTCATCGCCGCGGCCAAGGAGGTCAAGCTCAGCGTGCCGCTGGTGGTGCGCATGAAGGGCACCAACGAGGATCAAGGCAAGAAGATGCTGCGGGAGTCGGGCCTGCCGATCATCTCCGCCGACAACATGGCGGACGCCGCGCAGAAGATCGTCGCCGCCGTGGCCGGCAAGTAGGAGCACCACGTCCATGAGCATTCTGATCGACCGCAACACCCGCGTGATGACCCAGGGCATCACCGGCAAGACCGGCGCGTTCCACACCCGCCTGTGCCGCGACTACGCGAACGGCAAGGCCTGCTTCGTCGCCGGCGTGAACCCCAACAAGGCGGGAGAGAATTTCGAGGGCATCCCGATCTACGGCAGCGTCAAGGAGGCCAAGGCGCAGACCGGCGCGACCGTGTCGGTGATCTACGTGCCGCCGCCCTTCGCGGCCGCCGCGATCGACGAGGCCGTGGACGCGGGGCTCGATCTCGTGATCTGCATCACCGAGGGCGTGCCGGTGCGCGACATGATCGCGACCCGCCATCGGATGCGCGGCAAGAAGACGCTGCTCGTCGGCCCCAATTGCCCGGGTGTCATCACCCCCGACGAGATCAAGATCGGCATCATGCCCGGCCACATCCACAAGAAGGGCCGCATCGGCGTGGTGTCGCGCTCCGGCACCCTGACCTACGAGGCCGTCGGCCAGCTGATGGATCTCGGTCTGGGCCAGTCCACCTGCGTCGGCATCGGCGGGGACCCCGTGAACGGCTTGAAGCACATCGACGTCATGAAGCTGTTCAACGACGATCCCGACACCGACGCGGTGATCATGGTCGGCGAGATCGGCGGCGAGGACGAGGAGACCTGCGCGCGCTGGATCAAGGGCAACATGAAGAAGCCCGTGATCGGCTTCATCGCCGGCGTCACCGCGCCGCCGGGCAAGCGCATGGGCCACGCCGGCGCGATCATCTCCGGCGGCAAGGGCACCGCGCAGGAGAAGCTCGCGGTGATGGAGGAGTCCGGCATCAAGGTGACGCGCAACCCGTCCGAGATGGGCAAGCTGCTCAAGTCCGTGCTGTAAGGAATGGTCGCCGCAACGCACTGGGCCCGGTTCAAGGCGCGCGATGGCCGCGTCGGCTTCGGCATTCTGAGCGCCGACCGCCTCATCGAGCACGCGGGCGACATGTACGATGCGCCGCGCCCCACGGGGGTGACGCTGGAGCCCGGCTCCTTCGCCCTGCTCTCGCCCTGTGTTCCGTCGAAGATCGTGGCGCTGTGGAACAACTTCCACGCGCTGGCCGCCAAGCTCGGCAAGGCGGCGCCGACGCATCCTCTCTTTCTGCTGAAGCCCGCGAGCTGCCTGCTCGGGCCCGAACAGCCCATCCGCCGGCCGCCGCGGTACGCCGGCAAGATCGCCTACGAGGGTGAGCTCGGCATCGTCATCGGCGCGCGCTGCAGCGCCGTGTCGGCGGACGAAGCCTCACGCCACGTGTTCGGCTACACCTGCGTCAACGACGTGACCGCGGGCGAACTGCTCAACGAGAACCCCGATTTTCCGCAGTGGTGCCGGGCCAAGGGCTACGACACGTTCGGCTGCCTGGGGCCCACCATCGCCACGCGGCTCGATTGGCGGGCGGAGCGGGTGCTCACGCGGGTGGACGGGGTCGAGCGCCAGAATTACCCGCTGGCGGACATGATCCTCGGCGTGGCCGAGCTCGTGAGCCAGGTCTCGCACGATATGACCCTGCTGCCGGGCGACGTGATCGCCTGCGGCACCTCGGTGGGCGTCGGCTCGATGCGTGACGGTGCCACGGTGGAGGTCGAGATCGCCGGCATCGGCACCCTGCGCAACACGCTGGGATGAGCGGCCCCGTTCGCACCGGAGCGGCGCGCGATCTGCTGCGGCGCATGTTCGACGCCGCCATCGCGTCGGCGCAGCCTTCCGTGTGCCTGCCCCCGCACCTGCCGGCACCGCCGGCGGGCCGTCTCGTGGTGATCGGCGCCGGCAAGGCCTCCGCCGCCATGGCGCAGGCCCTCGAGCGTCACTGGCCCGGCCCGCTCGACGGCCTGGTGGTCACCCGCTACGGCTACGCGGTGCCCTGCGAGCGCATCGAGATCGTCGAGGCGGCGCACCCGGTCCCCGATCAGGCCGGGCTGCACGCCGCGCAACGCATGCTCGAGCGCGTCGGCGGCTTGCGGGCGGACGATCTCGTGCTCTGCCTGATCTCGGGCGGAGGCTCCGCGCTCCTGCCGCTGCCGGCACCCGGGCTCGATCTGGACGTCAAGCAGCAGGTGAATCGCGCCCTGCTCGCGAGCGGCGCCACCATCAGCGAGATGAACTGCGTGCGCCGGCACCTCTCGGCGATCAAGGGAGGGCGCCTCGCGGCGGCCTGCCACCCGGCCCGGGTGCTGACGCTAATGATCTCCGACGTCCCGGGCGATCGGCCCATCGACATCGCCTCCGGGCCCACGGTGGCCGACCCGACGACCTGCGCCGATGCGCTCGCCATCCTGCGCCGCTACGCCATCGCAGTGCCGCAGCCGGTGCTCGAGCTGCTCGAGAGCGGCCGCGGTGAATCGATAAAGCCCGGCGATCCGCGGCTCGCGCGTGCGGACCTGCGCATGGTGGCGACTCCCCAGATGGCGCTCGAGGCGGCCGCGGCGGTGGCACGCGCGGCCGGGCTCGACGTGCACGTGCTGAGCGATGCCATCGAGGGCGAGGCGCGCGACGTCGGCAAGGTGCTGGCCGCGATCGCGCTGCAGGTCGCCGAGCGGGGCCAGCCGTTTCGCCGGCCCTGCGTGCTCCTGTCCGGCGGCGAGACCACCGTCACGGTGCGCGGCACCGGCCGCGGCGGGCGCAACGTCGAATTCCTGCTGGCGCTGGCCGTCGCCCTGAACGATCATCCGGGGATCCACGCACTCGCCGGCGACACGGACGGGGTCGACGGCCAGGAGGAGATCGCCGGCGCCGTGATGACCCCCGATTCGCTGGCGCGCGCCTGGGCGCAGGGCATGCGCCCGCGCGACATGCTGGCCGCCAACGACGGGCACTCGTTCTTCTCGGCCCTCGGCGATTCGGTGGTCACCGGACCGACCCTCACCAACGTCAATGATTTTCGAGCCATCCTCATCGAGTAACGTGCATGCGTAGAACCCGAAACGCCAAGATCGTCGCCACCTTGGGCCCCGCGAGCTCCGACCGCGATACGGTCCGCCAGCTGTTCCTGGCGGGCGTCGACGTGTTTCGGCTGAATTTCAGCCACGGCACGGCCGCCGACCATCGCGCCCGGTTCGCCGTCCTGCGCGAGCTCGAGGCGGAGCTAGGCCGGCCCATCGGCATCCTGGCGGACCTGCAGGGACCGAAGCTGCGTGTCGGCACCTTCGCCTCGGGTTCGGTGACGCTCGCGGTCGGCAGCGCCTTCCGTCTGGACCTCGACACCGCGCCGGGCGACGAGCGGCGCGCCGGCATGCCCCACCCCGAGATCTTCGCGGTGCTGGCGCCGGGCTCCGAATTGCTGCTCGACGACGGGCGGCTGCGCCTGCAGGTCGAGCGCTGCGGCCCCGAC
>JAJXZV010000026.1 GCA_021779875.1 Pseudomonadota bacterium | reverse complement strand
CCCAATAGGGTGACCTCCCTGTAGCCTGCGTTAAATAATTCCTGTGCCTCTTTAACAATAGACTCGGGATCACGACTACGTTCGCGACCACGTGTAAAAGGGACAACACAAAATGAACACATATTGTCGCATCCCCTCATAATAGAGATGAATGCCGATACACCGTTAGAATTAAGCCTTACCGGACTGATATCCGCGTATGTCTCTTCTCGGGAGAGCAGGACGTTTACCGCGTCACCTTCAATGACGGATCGTCGTGCGAGGCCACGGCCGGCCCCGGTGATGACGACGGTGCGGCCCTCGAGGGTCTGGTCGGTGGTCATGGTGGATCTCCTTGGGGTGATCCCCGGGGTATCGACCGGCCTCGGCGGAACTTTACCCCCAGGTCCTCAGGGCCGCCCCAGCCGCCGCCGGACCGCGGCCACCAGCTCGTGCAGCTCCTCGAGACCGAGCGCCCACCCGCACGCGAGATAGGCGGCCGCGGCGGCGACCACGGTGCCGAGCAGGGCCGCGAGCTTGGGCAGGAACGGCTGCACGGGCCAATTGGCGAGGAACAGGTGCAGCGACGCGGCGCACACGGCGATCAGCGCAGCCGCGGCCAGCACCGATTTCCCGAGCAGCGCCCGCAGGCGGCGCGACTCCAGGCCGCCGAGGTGCCGGCTCATGAGCGTGTACAGCACCAGGAAATTGAAGGTCGCGACGCAGCCCGTGGACAGGGCCAGGCCCCGATGGCCCCACCCCAGACGGAACGTGAACAACCAGTTGAGCAGCAGGTTGAGCCCCACCGCCGCGAAACTCACCATCATGGGGGTCTTGCGGTGATCGATGGCGTAGAAGGCGTTCACCAGCACCTTGAGCGCCGCATAGCCGCCGAGGCCGATCGCGTAGAACCGGAGCGCCCCGGCGGCTTCCGCCGCCTCGTGCGCCGTGAACCGGCCGTGCTGGTAGAGCACGGAGATGATCGGCTCGGCCAGCATCATCAGCCCGGCGGTCGAGGGGATGGTCAGCAGGAAGCCGAGGCGCATCGCGCGCGCCAGCTCGGCGCGGAAGCCGTCCATGCGGCCGGCCACCACCAGACGGGCGAGCAGCGGCAGCGTCACGGTGCCGAGCGCCACGCCGAACAGGCCGAGCGGCAGCTGCATCAGCCGGAATGCGATGGCCAGCCAGAAGATCGCGCCGTCGCCGAGCGTGGAGGCGAACATCGAGTTGATGAGCACGTTCACCTGCGTGGTACTCGCCGCGATCACCGAGGGCAGCATCAGGAGCAGGATGTCGCGCACCCCCTGGTCGCGCCACTCGAAGTCCGGCCGGTAGCGGTAGCCCTGCCGGGCGAGCGCCGGCACCTGCACCAGAAACTGCAACGCCCCGCCGAACAGCGTGCCGACGGCGAGGCCGAGCAGCGCCCGCGGCCCGAAATGCGGATCGATCCAGAACCCGAGCAGCACGCCCACGACGATCGAGCCCACGTTGAAGAAGCTCGAGGCCATGGCCGGCAGGCCGAACACGTTCTTCGCGTTCAGCGCGCCCATGACCAGCGCGGCGAGCGACACCATCAGGATGAACGGAAACATGGTGCGCGTGAGCGTTGCGGTGAGCGCGGCTTTGGCGGCGTCGAAGCCGGGCGCGAGCACCGCCACGAGATCCGCCGAGAACACCATGCCCGCCAGGCAGATCAGCCCGAGCACCACCGTGGTCAGCGTGCCGATCTTGTCCGCGAGCCGCCACGCCGCCGCATCGCCGCCGCGCGCGATGGTCTTGCTGAAGGTGGTGACGAAGGCGGTCGAGAGCGCGCCCTCGGCGAACAGGTCGCGCAGCAGATTGGGGATGCGGAACGCCGCGGTGAACGCATCCATCGCGCCGCCGCCGCCGAACAACGCCGCGAACACCTGTTCGCGCACCAGGCCGAGCAGCCGGCTGCTCATCACGGCGACGCCGATCACCCCGGCGGCGCGGGTGTTCAGCCGCTCGGTGTCCCCGCCGGGGCGCTCCGCCGGCGTGTTCATGCCGGCCACTCCCGCCACGCGCGCATGAGCGGGAAATACAGCCCGACCCGCACCGGCTGTGGTCCGAGCTTGCGCGCCAAGGCCGCGTAGCGGGCCATCTGCGGCCGATGGCGCTCGACCTCCCGATCGAGAAACTCCTCGACGCCGCCGCCCTCGTGCAGGCTGGTCTTGTAGTCGATCACCCAGCGCACCCCGTCATCCTCCACGAAACTGCGATCGAACACGGCGTGCACGATCTGCCCGCCGTCCCATCCCGAAAGCGCGTGCTCGCGCAGGTCCTCGCGGCGCCCGGAGCGCAGGATCCACCGGCCGCGCTCGTCGCCCAGGACGGCGATCAGCGCCGCCTGGACGCGCGCGCTCGCGGCGGCCTGCCGCTCGCGCGGCACGCCGTGCAGGTCCAGCCAGCGCTCGAAGCGCGCGCCGCCGGCCCGGATCGCCTGCGGATCGGTGCGGTCGAGGTCGAGGCTCTGCAGCTGCGCGTGCACCAGGATGCCCACCCGTCGGGCGGTCTCACCCACCCAGTCGAACACCGGGGTGACCTCGCGCGACGTCGGCAGCGGGGCCGCATCCGCCGGATCCGGGAGGGAATTGACGACCCGGCGGAGCAGCCCCGGCAGTTGCCAGGCCGGTTCCGGACCCGGGTGGTCCAGGCCGGCCGGGAGCAGCCACCCGCCGTCCAGAAGGG
>JAJXZV010000297.1 GCA_021779875.1 Pseudomonadota bacterium | reverse complement strand
GCCCCCCGGCGGGCGGGCCGGTGTGCTATACGGTGCCGGCGATGCGCGCGCCCGCGCCGGCGCCGCGGTCGCCGCCGAAGACCACGACCACGACCACGATCACGACGAGGCTCACCGACCATGATCAGATCGACCATCCTGCCGGCACTCGGCGCCTGCGCGCTCGCGCTGTGCGTCGCGGCCCCCGGCCGCGCGGCGCCGGCCGCGTCCGACGAGGCCCGCTTTCGCGACCTGTACCGTGAATTGATCGAGACCAACACCACGCTGTCCCAGGGCAGCTGCACGCTCGCCGCGGAGCGCATGGCGGCGCGGCTGCGCGCGGCCGGCTTCCCGGATGCGGACCTGCACCCGTTCGCGGCGCCCGATCATCCGCGCGAGGGCGGCCTGGTCGCGGTCCTTCCGGGCCGCGATGCGCGCCTGAAGGCCATCCTGCTGCTCGCGCATATCGACGTGGTCGAGGCCAAGCGCGAGGACTGGGAGCGCGATCCGTTCAAGCTGGTCGAGGAGAACGGCAACTTCTACGCCCGCGGCGCGTTCGACGACAAGGCCGAGGCGGCGATCTGGGTGGACACGCTGATCCGTCTGCGCCAGGAGAAGCGGCCGCCGCTGCGCGCGATCAAGCTCGCGCTGACCTGCGGCGAGGAGACCGCCGGGGCGTTCAACGGCGCCGAGTGGCTCGCGGCCAATCGGCGCGACCTCATCGACGCCGCCTTCGCCGTGAACGAAGGCGCCTTCGGCGAGCTCGACGCGCAGGGCAAGCCCGTGATGCTCGAGGTCGAGGCCGGCGAGAAGACCGCGGAGAACTATCGGCTCGAGGTGACCAACGTTGGCGGCCATAGTTCGAGGCCGGTCAAGGACAACGCCATCTACCGCCTCGCCGGCGCGCTCGGGCGCATCGAGGCGTACGAGTTCCCGGCCCAGTTCGACGACGCGAATCGGGCGTACTTCGCCGGTCTCGCCAAGATCCAGGCCGCGAAGGGCGCGGCCGACGTCGCCGCGGCGATGAACGCCCTGGTCGCGAATCCTCACGACGAGCAGGCGATCGCCCTGGTCTCGAGCCGCGACCCGAGCTGGAACGCGACGCTGCGCACCACCTGCGTCGCAACCCTGCTCGAGGCCGGCCATGCGACCAACGCCCTGCCGCAGCGCGCCCGCGCCAACGTGAACTGCCGCATCTTCCCGGGCGTGAGCATAGAGGCCGTGGGACGGCAGCTCGAGCAGATCGTCGCCGATCCCGCCGTCAAGGTGATCGCGGACGCGGCTCGCGGACCCTCATCGACACCGCCGCCGCTCACGCCGGACATCCTCGGCCCGGTGACCCGGCTGGCCGCCGAGTTCTTCCCGGGAGTGCCGGTGCTGCCCATCCTGCAGCCGGGCGCCACCGACGGGCAGTTCCTCAATGCGGCGGGCATCCCGACCTACGGCATCGAGCCGCTGTTCGCGCGTCCCGATCTCGGACACATCCACGGCCTGAACGAGTACGTGAGCGTGCGTTCGCTGCTCGACTGCCGCGCATTCCTGTACCGCCTGGTGAAGATCTACGCGGACCGCCCGTGACCGTCCAGGCGCTGTTTCCGACCCACGTGTACGGCGCCGCTCTGCAGCAGCGCGGCGGGCCGGCGTTCAACCGGGCGCTGCTCGCCGAGTGCCGGCAGCTGCGCGAGGACGACGCCGCGGGGCGGCGCTGGTCGGCGAAGAATTATCCCGGCGGCTACACCTCCTACGGATCGGCGCACCGGCTGCAGCAGATCTCGCCCACGTTCGCGGACCTCGAGCGCAAGCTCGCGCGGCACGTGCGCGCGTTCGCCGCCCGCCTGCAGTGGGATCTGTCGAGCCGCACGCTCGCCATGACCGACTGCTGGGTGAACATCATGCCGCGTCACGTGGTGCACGGACTGCACCTGCATCCGCTGTCCTCGCTGAGCGGCACCTACTACGTGCAGGTGCCGCCGGGGTCGCCGGGGCTCAAGTTCGAGGACCCGCGGCTCGACCGCTTCATGGCGGCGCCCCCGCGGCGCGCGGATTGTGCACCGCAGAACCGCCCGTGGTTCACGATGGCCGCCGCCGCCGGCCGGGTCGTCCTGTTCGAGAGCTGGCTGAGGCACGAAGTCGCGGCCAACGCCGTCGAAGCCGAGCGGATCAGCATCAGCTTCAATTATCATTGGTGCTGACATGAACGCCAAAACCACCGACGCCACCATGGCCGTATTCCTCGACCTCGAGAACATCGCCCTCGGGGCGCGCGACGCCCATTACCCGAGCTTCGACATCGAAAAGGTGCTCGAGCGGCTGCTGCTCAAGGGCCACATCGTGGTCAAGAAGGCCTACTGCGATTTCGACCGCTACAAGGAGTTCAAGCGCGGTCTGCACGAGGCCGCTTTCGAGCTCATCGAAATCCCGCACGTGCGCCAGTCGGGAAAGAATTCCGCCGACATCCGCATGGTCGTCGACGCGCTCGACCTGTGCTACACCAAGCAGCACGTCGACACGTTCGTGATCGTGAGCGGCGACTCGGACTTCTCGCCCCTGGTGAGCAAGCTGCGCGAGAATGCCAAGACGGTGATCGGGATCGGGGTGAAGAACTCGACCTCGGACCTGTTCATCAACAACTGCGACGAGTTCATCTACTACGACGACCTGGTGCGCAAGGAGCCGTCGAAGGCGCGCCGCCGCCACGCCGCGACCACCCGCCCGGCG
>JAJXZV010000269.1 GCA_021779875.1 Pseudomonadota bacterium | reverse complement strand
AGCGTGAAGTGCCGCCGGTAGACGCTGCGCAACAAGTCCTGGCGCGCGACCGGCATGTTCTTCGGGTCGCCGGTGCCGAGGAAGTAATGGCATTTGTCCGTGCAGGCGCCGCATTTGACGCACGAATCCAGATGGACGCGCAATGACCGGTACTTGTCGAGCAGGTCGCCGAGCTTGGCGACCGCCGCTCGTTCCCAGTCCGGCACCAGCGCCTCGGGGAAACCGAGCGCCTGTTGATGCCGGGGTGCCGCCTTGAACGGCGCGCTCTTCGCCATGGCGCCGGGTCGCAGGTCGGGCGTCCGCAGGTAGTCGCGGATCGCCGGGACTTCGAAATCCGTCTTCGCCACGCTACACCCCGCCGGCGCCGCCGCGCTCGAGTCGCGCCGCCCACGGCGCCAGATGCCGCCGCTCGCGCGCGTCGTCCGCCTGATTGCGCGTCGGGCTGAAGAATACTCCCGGCGCATGCAGCAGCTTGCTGAACGGGAACACGATCAACAGCACCGCGACCAGAGTCAGGTGCGCGAGCAGCAGTGGATTGCTCGGGAGCGGTTGCCAGTCGAGATATTCGAGCCCCAGCACGAAGAACTTGAACGACACGATGTCGGTGCGATCCAGCAGCTCGATCGAGAATCCCGACAGCCCCGTGCCGAGCAACAGCAGCAGCATCAGATAGTCCGACGGTGCGCTGACGTAGCGCACGCGCGCGACGAACAGCCGGCGCCCGAGGAGACCGGCGAGCCCGGCCAGCATCACCATCCCGCCGTAGACGCCGAACGGTTGCAGCAGGGTCACCCAGGCCCAGATCGGCTGGAGGAAGTATCGAAGATGCCTCAACAACTCGAGCAGCAGTCCCAGGTGGAACGCCGCCGCGAAGATCCAGGTCCACTTGTCCGACTTGAACAAGCTCTCGAACAGCGCGACCTCGCGCGCGACCCGGCCGGCCGCGCCGGCGCGCGTCACCGGCGCCGGCGTCGTCGGGATCTTCAGCGGCGCCGGCGTACGCGCATAACCGTAGATCCGGTAGCCCGTTCCGGCGACGAATATCCCGGCCGCGGCGTACAGCAACAGCGCGTAGGTCACGGTCAAGAGCGGCACGGTCACGCCGCTCCGCCGGAGGCACCGCGCGTGGGCGGCGCCCGCCGGCCACGTCGCCGCGACCCCGTGGGGTCAGATGCAGCCGGTCGGCTTCGGCAATCCGGCATATCGGCAAGCCTGCTTGGCGGGACCGTACGGGAAGAGTTCGTAGAGGTATTTGCTGTTGCCCTTCTCGGGACCGAGCTTCTTGCCGATCGCCTTGGTCAGCACCCGGATCGCCGGTGCGACCTGGTACTCTGCGTAGTAGTCGCGCAGGAAGTTGATCACTTCCCAGTGATTCTCGGTGAGGGCGAGGGAGTCCTCGGCCGCCATCACGTTCGCGACGTCCTCGCTCCAGTCCCCGAGGTTGACCAGATAGCCCTCCTCGTCGACCTCCAGTTCCTTGCCCTTCACTGCGACTGCGGATGTCATGTCGTTCCTCCCGATGCACCTGACTTCAAAGAGTCTCTCGAAGGGTCGCCGGCGCGTCAGACCCAGGCCTGGACGTGGTGGTATTCGACGGCGAGATCGACGAAGCCGCCGTAATCGACCACTTCGACGCCCGGGATCAGCTGTTCGGCCGTGAAACCGCGCGCCGCCAGATCCGGTCCGAGCACGTAGATCCGCCGCTGTCCTGCCGCTTCCGCCAGGGTCGCGGCGATCGTGCCCGCCGCCAATGCGCCATACACCGCATCCTCGATCAACAGCACGCCGCAACCGGGACGGGACAGCCTCAGGCACGATTCCAGATCGCGCGTCTGCAGCGGAGATTTGTTCGTGGTGTGCAGCACTGCCATCCGGATTGCCCCTTCAGAACGCGAGGACGACGTCCTGCCGCTCCATCAACTCGCCGAGCTCCGCGGAGTTCAGCACCTGCACCGGCACGAGCAGATCGTCGACCGTGAGTCCGCGCACCTCGAGCGACTCGCGCTCGACGTAGAGCTTCTCGACGTCGTAGTCCGCGAGCGCCCGGTAGGTCGAAGAGAAGTTCTTCTGGCCGATGCCCTGGGTCCGCTGTCCCTTCTTGAGCTGGTAGACCCCGTCGTCGAGGAACACCAGGCTCACGTCCTGATCGAATGCCGCGCCGATCAGCACCACCTCGAGCGATTCCAGCGCGTAGATCGTCCCGTAGGGCGCCTTGCGGTTCACGAACATGAACCGCTTGACCTGGCCGGCGCCGCCCTCCCGCTTTTCGCTCATGCTGGTCCTCAGTCGCCGAAAACCACCAGACGGTCGGCCTCGATGCCGGCCTGGATCAACTGGCCGAGGCCGGAGATGTGAAAGCCCGGCGCCAGCAGCTCGTTCTTGATGCCACGGCGCAGCCCCGCGGCGACGCACACCACCAGGTCGATGTCGTGCGCGGCCGCCAGCGCCGACCATTGGCGGGTGACGTTGCGATCGTCCTGTGGCGGCTCGGTCAGCTTGTTCGCGTTGTTCACCCCGTCGTGGTAGAAGAACACGCGGTAGATCCCGTGTCCCTTGGCGAGCGCGGCGACGGCGAATTGGTAGGCGGAGTCGGACGCCTGGTGCTGATACGGCCCCTCGTTCACGAGAATGCCGAACTTCATGGTCGGCCGCCGGCGGAATGGCGGATGTGCGTCGATGCGTTCAAGCTCGCGCGGCCGCCGCGCCAGTT
>JAJXZV010000250.1 GCA_021779875.1 Pseudomonadota bacterium | reverse complement strand
CCGTGTTCCTCGAAGTCAACGAGGTCCCGCGGGCGGCGACCACGCGCGTGTTCCTGGACGAACAGACCTCTACCTTGTGGCTCTCGGCCGCGGACAAGGACGGCGTGTATCAGCCCGTGGCGATGTTCTCGATCGACCCCGACGACCTGGCCGTCTTCAACGCCGAGTGTCGGCTGGCGGCGGGCATGGAACGGATGCATTGACGATTCGCGCGTTGACGAATTGAGGCACGTGTGACAACATTGGGTGTGATCACCACCGTCGGTGGCGCTGAACGCGGGAGGCGTGAGGCGCTGGCGGCGGGTGGTTCAGCCTGCGGGAAGCAGGTTCCCTCCGACGCGGACCGCGGGACGCGATTCTCCGCCAACGGAAGCACCCGACTTCGGCCGATCACCCGAAGCCGCTTCCGGCCGACGCCAGTCGGCCATCAGGAGAACGCATCATGAGTCTCATCGACAGACTGAAGCAGGCGATCGTGGAAGCGAAGTCCAATGACCGGGCCAGCGAGGCGCGGTTGTCGGCGGTGTCGTCGGCGCTGGCGCTCGGCACCACGGAACTGGAGCGGCTGTCGGCCGGCATGGGCGCCAGCGGGGACGCCAAGGCGACGCTGACCATGCTGGGCGAACTCGTGCCGGCCCTGGCCGAACTGCGGGGCCTCCGCGCGGAACTGGAAGCCGAGCAGGCGGTCGTGGCCGACTACAACGGCCAGCTCACGCGCGAGCGGGGCGCACGCGCGACGGCGAGTTCGCAGACCCTCGACGCCAAGGGCGCGGCGACGTGGGCGCGGAAGGCGCTCACGATTTCGTCAAACCCCGGCGGCGGCTATCTGGACAACGCGGAGGTGGGGCAGCTCTGGCAGCTGGTCACGCCGATGACCGCGTTCATCGCGGCCGGTGTGCCGCAGATTCGGATCGGCGCGGACGCAATCGAAATCCCGGTCGAATCCACCCGGCCGGCGATCACGTGGGTGGGCGAAGTCGGCCCCGAGGTGGCCGCGGAACCGACCTTCGGCCGCGTGCGCGTGAGCCTGGCCACCGCGACGGCCAAGGTGCCGTTCTCCGCGAGTTTGCTCGACGACGTGCCCGAACTCGGTCAGCTGCTCCAGCGGCAGGTGTCCACGGCGCTGGGCGCGGCGATCGACCAGGTGGCTTTCGAGGGCGCGACCTCGAGCGGCGCGCAGCCGACCGGGCTGAAGAACTGGAGCGGCGTCCAGACGTTCGCGCTTGCCGCGGACGGCGCGGTCCCGACCTCGGTCGATTTCATCGCCGACGCGATCGGGATGTTGATCTCGAAGAACATCGGCGCCGAGCCGGTGATCGTCATGTCGGCCGGATTGTGGCAGGTGATCTCGAAGATCAAGCAGTCGTCCGGCAGCAACATGCCGCTGCTGATGCAGTCGGCCGGCAGCGTGGCGCAGCAGATCGAGCGGCGCATCTACGGCGTGCGGGTCTTGATCTCGAACTCGTTGAGCGCGACCGAAGTCAGCGGCAGTTCCGGCGCGGTGTGCCAGAGTGTCTATGTCTTCGATCCGCAGCAGCTGGTGTTCGCGCAGCATCGGAACTCGCCGGTGTTCCTGCGCGATCCGTTCAGCTCGGCGGCGAGCCTTCAGGAGATCCTGCACGTCCGGGCGCGCATCGGGATCGGCGTGATGAATCCTGATGCGGTCGTGCGCGTGTCCGGGATCAAGCTGTCGTAGTTGGCTGTTGGGGCGGCTGGCCGGCATGATCCGGTCGGCCGCGGCTCCCGAGGGTTCCGGCTGGCCCCGCGCGTTGTGAGTCGCGCGGCCCGCACCCGGCCTCGCGTATCGGCCCCGACGACACGGGGCCTCACCGAGCCGGCCGACGACGCGAGAGGCGAACTCGGCCGGCGGTGATTTTCCTTCGAGGGCACCATGCCCGACAACACCCTGCTCGACGGGACCGCGTATCGGCGCATCGCCCTCGGCGTGCTTCGGCGCGCCGCACTCGACCTCGGCCATCCCGACGGCCTCACCGCTCACGAACTCCGCTCGGCCCATGACGTGCTCGACGGCCGGAGCGATCCCTGCCGCGCGTGGTGCGAACTCGCCGGCATCGAAGCCGATGCGATCGGGCGCTTGGCGCGCCGGCTCGGAGACCCTGCACATGTTGACCGACCACTACCTGACGAAGGCGCTGCGGCCTGACGACGCGCGGATCTGCCGAGACTGCGGCGCCCCGTTCAGCCTGCGGCCGGGCGAAGAGGACTTCTACGCGGCGCACGGCTACGAATTGCCGAAGCGATGCCCGGCGTGCTTGGCCTACCGGCGCCGACGCGGCCCGCATCCTCGGCCGTGACGCGGCGACCACGGCCTCAGCCCTTCCTCGTGCGAGCCCTGGCGAAGCACAAGCTCGGCGCGGCCGTGCGTCGTCGGCGACGGCGATCCTGCTCGCGCTGAAGGCGTGGCCGGAGAAGAGCAGCACGATACTAGCAGAGCAAATCGGCTGCGAGCGGTCGCGCGTCGCGCAGGTTAAGGCAGAGATAAGGCAGGGGAAGATCGAGGGTGTTAATCCTAACACCCTGCCCTCCCGCGTGGTGGGGAAGGACGGCAAGAGCTACCCGGCGACTAGACAGAGGGGCGCGGGCGCGTGGTTGGACCACGGACGGGCGCTCCGGCGGCCCCTGTACGCAGCAATGCGGGGTACCCGGAGCCTTGTGTTACCCCGGTGTTACCCCGCGTCTCGAAAAGTGGT